>JAQULX010000093.1 GCA_028718465.1 Dehalococcoidales bacterium
GATGTAAATCCAGAATATCCAGGCCCAGTAGTTAATCTTTTTCACAATTTTTTAACCATGTAGACGCCCTGCCGACTATACCCTTCCGAACGGTAATATTCCCGGGCGCCGATTCCGCTTATAACGGCTGCCCAGCCGCGTCCAAATTCATCCCGGGCGATGCGCTCGGCTTCTCTAAGCAAAGCTTTGCCGAATCCCCGGTGCTGGGCGGCGCTCGCCTGCCGCTGGCTTAAAGGCAGCTCCGGTCCGAAGACATGCAATTCACGTATCAGGGCAATGTCACTTCCAATATCTGCCAGGTTGAGCGCCGGCCTGTCTTGAATCCTCAACCTGAGCAGTCCGAATAGTGTCTCTCCGTCATCTTCAAAGGAAAGGAAGATTTCTTTGCCGCCGGATGCCTCGTAGTCGAAGCGGGTCAGTTGAGGGTCGTGGATTGGCTGTTTATCTCGTACCCGAAATCCGTATTCCCGGCAGCGGATGCACCGGCAGCGGAGACCCATCTGCTCCATGCGCTGGCGTAGAGGATCGCGCAGAGAGTCCCGCAACCCGCCCACGATATACTTGGAGGGTATATCTCTGAGTACACGGGAGATGCGGACGTATTTGGGCACATATGATTTTATCCGTGCGATGAGTTCGGTCATCACCTCATTGGTATAAGGCTGGTAGCGATTTTCCCTGTGCCATTTCTCCAGTTCAGTGCCTTCAACTACCATGGTGGGATATATTTTCAGTCCATCGGGCCGGAATCGAGAATCTGTAAATAGCAGCCTGGAAAGCCGCAGGTCTTCCTCCGGCGTAGACCTCGGCAGTCCGGGCATCCAGTGGTAGTGTACCTTCAGAGCATTCTCCCGGAGCAGGGTGCTGGCTCTGACCACATCTTCTACCGTATGGCCTCTGCGGACTGTCCGGTATACCTCATCGCTCAACATCTGGACTCCCAGTTCGACCCGTGTGGTGCCGAAATCCAGCATCCGGTTAATTTCAGCCTGGTTACAGAAATCCGGGCGTGTCTCGATGCACAGTCCTGTACAACGGTGGACGGTGGTCTCATTGATCTGTTGAGCTTCTTCCAGTGTGGCGGAGTCACATCCGTTGAGCGCATCGAAGCAGCTCTTGATAAACCGGTACTGGTAGTCCTCAGGAGTTGCCGGAAAGGTGCCGCCCATGATTATCAGTTCGATCTTGTCGGTGGGATGTCCCATTTCGGCCAGGGTCCGCAGGCGCAAGTCTACCTGTTTGGCGGCATCATATTCACAACTGCGGGCGCGCAGCACTGCCGGAGATTCAGGAGTATAGCTCTGGGGAGTGGCGGAGAATGTGGGGCAGTAGATACAGCGGCCAGGGCAGCTCATTGGCTGAGTCATTACGGCTACGGGTGTGATCCCGGATATTGTTCTCGTTGTCTTTTTCATTTATACTTCCTTTAATAGTTTACCAGATTTAAAGTGGGAGATTAAATCACGGTTCCGGTTGGTAAAAGAGCTTTTGTATTTAACACTTTTAACTATTCTGGCGAAGGCGGAGATACTATTGACATAATGCGGGCAAGAGCAATGAATACAAGGATTATCCCTCGAAGAGAGGTTTTCGACCAGATGGCCCCCGGCTGGTACGGTTTCCGGCATTATTCGATATTCCGTCCGGAACTGGAGGAGCTGTCCCGGCGCTGGCAAAAAGGCCGGCTGCTGAACGTAGGCAGCGGGCACGGTCCGGACTTTCTGCCATTTAAAGATCGATTCGATCTGTACGGTGTTGATTTTTCCGGAGAAATGATCAGGTTGGCCCGCCGGTATGCGCGCAAATTCCGGTTTCCGGTGAATTTGCAGGTGGCGGATGCCAGGAATCTTCCCTTTGCCGGTGAAACATTTGACTGGGCGATTTCGGTGGCTGCCTATCACCATCTCAAAGGCCGTCAGGAACAGGCGTCCTGTCTTCAGGAACTGAAGAGGGTGTTAAAGCCGGGTGGGGAGGCTTTTCTGACGGTCTGGAACCGCTGCCAGCCCCGGTTCTGGTTTAAGGGAAAAGAGTATACGGCGCCATGGAAAGCCGGAGGAAAGGTGATTTACCGCTATTACTATCTTTTCACTTACTGGGAATTCGAAAGCCTGGTTAAAAAAGCCGGTTTCCGGATATTGAAATCTTTCCCGGAACGCAGCTACCATTTTCCGGTCAAATATTTTTCGCGAAATATTTGTCTGCTGGTGAAGAAGATGGAATAAATACGGGCTAAACTGATAGTTGTATCAGAGACTACGGTATGTTATGTTTAGATAATATAAAGCATAAATCACACCGCAGGAGAGAATATGTTTGAATCGGAATGGTTCCAGTATGTCTTTATTGCCCTTATATTTCTTCTCTTGATCTGGAATTTGACACGCCGCCGTAGACAGTCGACAGGGAATCCTAATATGGACGCCGCCGGCGCTGTGCTGTCCGATATTAATCAAAACCTGAGGGTCGCTGATGAACGTCTCGCCAACTATCAATCGAAGAAAAAGTTCTATACCGGCAGTTGGAGCAATTATAAAGATAAACTGGGTTTTCTGGGAACGGAGCTGTCCTCCGATCTGAATAAGTCTTTCTTAATGGCAGAAGACTTTAATATGCGGATCGATTCAGCCAAAAGGAGCAATGCCATGTCAGTTTTACAGGATATGCCGGTGGAGAGCCTGAAAGAGCAACTGACGAGAAATAAAGAAGCGCTGGTATCCTGGCTAAAAACGAATTATCAACTGGATCAAATGAATAACCCGCCGCGCCGGGGTTGTGGCGCATAGCCCGGATTGAGACGCGGCCGCTATCTATCCAATCGGTAAGATGTTGAAAATACACCTGCTCTTATTTAGAATATCCGGCCAGACCGCTTGTTCTCAAGGATGATCGTCTCAGGTTTCGTCTTCTCCTTGCCCGTCCTTGCTCGCCTGCCACGGCCAGCGTTTATCTATCTCTACTACCAGTGACCAGCTTAAAAACGTTCGCACGACAACCAGAAGACCTAGAATCGCGATGCTCTGGAAAGTGGAGTCCAGTACTACCGTTCGTACTACGTCAGCAGCGATCAGGACTTCTATTCCCAATATTATTGCTCTGGCCAGTCCGACTCGATATCTATGGTAGAGACCTGCCGGTCTGCTGCGGGAGAATCTCTTTATAAGGAACATGGCTGTGGAAGTGATAATGTTAACAGCTATGATAACTACAGCCAGTATTTCCGTTCCTGTAACTACAATTTGAACCCAGTGCAAGGCAATTTCTTCGAAATTAACCATATCTCTTTATTGCGAACCGATACTGTCTTTCAGCCTTCCATTTCTCCTGTGTATCCTGTTTTGGATGAACAGCAATAGTTTTTAACGAACTCCGGGTTATGATAAAAGCTAATCTATTGATTAGCCGTTTGATGTTACTCAAATAAACACGGCTACGCCGGAATAAGTACTATATATAAAACTTATCAAAATTAAGTCGCTGGGACATCTCCCAAAATATGGAAAAAGAGCACTGATAATTGCTGACAAGATCAAAAGAAATGCTTGATTAAAACAAGGTAAGATAATGCAGTGTGCGATTTGTACGCGCTTTCAAACATAAAGGAATCTTACCATCACTATACATCAATTGACGGATAAACAGCTTTTGAAGATTATCAGGATATGCCCTGAAGAAGCCTGCATAACAGGTGGCGGTAAGACTGGGTTAATCCGGGCAACCCCGTTTGTTTATCGTTAAGGCACTGAAAAACATATAGCGTAAGATATGGAGGCTAAGAAAACGCGGTAACACGCGACTCAGCAAACTATCATTCTAGCTAATCCTGTATTCTATATCGCCCATCTTCTGGAAATGGGCTTTTTTCAATTTCTGGAATTGCTGCTGATAAGAATCTGAAGTGATGAAATCGGTGGTCATTATGAAGGCGTCTTCCTTGTTATCGGTGTAGTACCCGCGGCGGATGCCTGCCCTGGAGAAGCCGTATTTGGAATACAGGTTCTGAGCGACTGTGTTGGAAGCCCGGACTTCCAGAGTAACCGTTCTTGCCTTGAGCTGGGTTGATTTCTCGATGCTGGATATCAGAAGCAGTTCGCCGATGCCTTTGCCGCGATAAGACTCGCGGACGGCGATATTAATGATATGGGACTCATCGACCATCAACCACAAGCCAACAAACCCGCAGATAAAATCAACCATTTCGTTTTCGGGATCAAAAGATTGGGGAGGGTTATGGCCGAACGGCCATCGCATGCCCAGGAATGATCGGACCGGCACCAGTTTGATGGCTGGTTGCGAGTTCATAACCTTGCTGCCGTTGCAGGCCACCAGATAGTGCGCCAGGCGGTTGGTCATTTCCGACCGGAAATTTACCGGAGGCCACATTGTGGGGAAGGCTTCACGGTCTATCTGGGTCACCTGGGGTATGTCCAGCTTGGTCATGCGGCGGACCTGGCAAGTCACATCAATACCTCCCGAGAAGAAATTCTCATTTTGAATTCCATCGAATAACTGTACCGGTTCACCCTTTTCCCCAGAGAGTAGTCTGAGATGATTCCTGTTTATTATAAGGTATGCCCAGGTGCTGGTAAGCTCTGACGGTCGCGACCCTTCCGCGCGGGGTTCGGTCCAGAAAGCCTAGCTGGAGCAAATAGGGCTCGTAAACGTCCATAATAGTATCAGATTCTTCACTGATAGAGGCGGCGATGGTTTCCAGCCCTACCGGTCCGCCATTGAATTTTTCGATTATGGTGCGCAGGACATTACGGTCGATTTCATCCAGTCCGATTTCATCGACCTCTAATTGATTTAATGATTGGGCTGCCACTTCCCTGGTAATGACGCCCTCAGCCTTAACCTGAGCGTAGTCCCGGACTCTTTTAATCAAGCGATTAGCTACGCGTGGTGTACCCCGGGCCCGGCAGGCGATCTCTTTCAAGCCTTCTGGCTCAGCTTTGATTTGGAGTATGGAAGCCGAACGCAGCAGAATTTTTTCCACAGAGTCCTCATCATAAAAATCCAGGCGCTGCACGATGCCGAAACGATCCCGCAGGGGGGCGCTGAGCATCGCATAGCGCGTGGTGGCGCCAATCAAGGTGAAAGGTGGCAACTTCAAACGCAGGCTCCTGGCACCCGGTCCTTTTCCGATGATAATATCCAGGGCGAAGTCTTCCATGGCCGGGTAGAGTACCTCTTCCACTACGCGGGAGAGGCGGTGGACCTCATCGATGAAAAGGATATCCTGAGCGCGCAGGTTGGTCAGTATTGCGGCCAGATCGCCGGTGCGTTCGATGGCGGGGCCGGATGTAACTTTAATGCTGACTCCCATTTCGGCGGCAATGATGTACGCCAGTGTGGTCTTGCCCAGACCGGGAGGCCCGTAAAGAAGAATATGGTCCAAAGCTTCATCCCGTCTCTTGGCCGCCGCAATCGAGATACTCAGGTTTTCTTTAATTTTATTTTGTCCGATAAAATCTTCCAGACTGCGCGGTCTTAAGCTGGTATCCAGTACCACATCTTCATTCTCGGACTGTCCTGAAACAATACGTCCTATGGTTTTCCTCCCTCAGTGAGACTAAAATTATTATATCATATCTGCATATAAGAGGCTTCAATCTGGAAACGGCAATTTTAATGTTCATTCCCGGTTAGTTTGCGATGCTTTTCGATTGCCTCGGAGTTGCCCGGAGGGTGGCCGGAGCCTCGTACTGACGCAAGAAGGTCGGGACAAACCAGTGACGAAAGGGCCTGATAACATACGGCCTCCCCGGTAAAGAGGAGGCCGTATGAGTACACTTTTAACAAGTCGAAGGATTAATCGCCGAAGATATCTTCCGGTTCGACGTCAATATCGTCCTCATCCAGGGTCACAGCCGGTGGATGATCGGCGACGCCGACCGCCACTGGTTCGCCCTCCGGCAACTCCTTGGCGGGAGTCTGTATCGGGTTGTGGGCGGGAATGAGCTTGCCGATGATGACGTTCTCCTTCAATCCGATAAGCTTGTCTACCTTGCCGTATACGGCTGCCTCGGTAAGGACGCGAGTGGTCTCCTGGAAAGACGCTGCCGCCAGCCAGCTATCCGTGTTCAGAGAGGCGCGGGTAATGCCGAGCAAAATCGGGAGAGCGGTAGCCGGCTCGCCGCCTTCAGCCAGGACCCTGGCGTTGGTATCCTCATAGTGGAACCGGTCTACTATTTCTCCGGTTACCAGCTTGGTATCGCCGGAAGAAGTGATACGCACCTGTGTTAGCATCTGGCGGGTGATGGTTTCGATATGCTTATCATTGATATTGACTCCTTGCGACCGGTAGACTTTCTGGACCTCTTCTACCAGGTACTGCTGGACAGCGTTGCGTCCCATGATCCGCATCAGGTCCTGAGGATTAAGCGAACCTTCGGTCAATTGCATACCGGTCTCGACTTTATCGCCGTTCTTGATGCGTAACTGTGCGGCAGCCGGTAAAGGATACTCCCGTTCTTCTGTCTCATCATATTTGATAAAGAGCTTGCCATCTGACAGTACCACCTGCCCGCCCCTCTGAGTAATGATGGATGGGGTCTGGGCTGTGACCTCAGTAGCTTCCTCTTGCTGTCTCTTATGCATATCCGGCACCTGGCTGGCCAGAATCGATCCGGATTCCACTGACTGTCCGTGGTCTACCAGCAATTGCCAGTTGTCCGGCAGTGGATATTCGTCCAGCAGGGTTTCGGTGTTGGTGATCTTGATCCGCCGCCCTTCCTCATCCTGAATAATCTCAGCGATGCCGTCGATCTCTGATATCAAGGCCTGCGCTTTGGGAGTCCGGGCTTCGAAGAGTTCTTCTACCCTGGGAAGACCGGTGGTGATGTCCAGACCGATAATACCGCCGGTATGGAATGTCCGCAGCGTCAACTGAGTACCGGGCTCACCGATGCTCTGGGCGGCGATGATGCCCACGGCGGTATTGGGTTCAACCAGACGTCCTCTTGCCAGGTCTCTCCCGTAGCACATCCGGCAGACGCCCCAACGGGACTGGCAGCTCAGCGGTGAACGGACGTAGACTTTGCTAATGCCGGCAGCGATAATATCAGCGGCCTTCTTTTCGTCGATTTCCTCGTTTCGCTCAACGATAACCTCACCGGTCTTGGGATTTTCTACTCTGGCTGCAGCCATGCGTCCGATAATTCTCCGCGGCAATGGAGGCAGCATGCTTTTTTCCGGAGAATCAGCCAACCAGATCCCCCCCGTGGTCTGACAGTCGTCTTCCCGCGTGATGACATCCTGGGCGACATCGATCAGGCGCCGGGTCAGGTAGCCGCTTCCGGAAGTTCTCAAAGCTGTATCAGCCAGACCCTTGCGGGCTCCATGAGTGGAAATAAAGTATTCCAGAACGCTTAGTCCTTCGCGCAGGCTGGACTTAATCGGGAAGTCGATAATCCGGCCGGAAGGGTTGGTCATTAAACCTCTCATGCCGGCCATCTGTTTGATCTGGGAGATATTACCTTTAGCTCCCGAGGTGGACATCATATACAAGCCACTGGAGCGGTCCATAGTTCCCTGTAAGACATCGGTCAACCTGTCCGCAGCCTCCGTCCATACTTCGACAATGCCGGTATAGCGTTCATCCTCATCGATAAGCCCCTGGCGGAACTGGTTTTCGATGGCCAGGGCCTTATTCTCAGCTTCTTTTATCAGGGCTGGTTTAGCTGAAGGCACTTCAATATCATTCGCGGCAATAGTGATGCCGGAGGTGGTGGCATAATGGAAACCCAGCTTCTTGATGTTGTCCAGCACCTGGGCAGTACCTTCGTTGGGCAGGACTTTGTAGCAGTCCGCTACGATTTGCTTTAGTCCGTTTTTATCCACGACTTTATTGATAAAGCCGATCTCCGCGGGCAAGGCGTCGTTGAAGATGATGCGTCCGACGCTCGTCTTGATACGCTGGCCGTCCCGAGACAAATCTCTGACTTCTACCTCAGCCCTGAGATCGATAGTCCCCAGTTCATAGGCAATACGGGCTTCTTCAAAACTGCTGAGAACAGCGCCTTCGCCCTTACTTCCGGGACGGATGGTGGTCAGGTAATATGAACCGAGGACCATGTCCAGGGTGGGAGTGACCACAGGGTCTCCGGAGCTTGGCAGAAGCATATTATGAATACTTAACATAAGTTCACGAGCTTCGGCGACTGCTTCCTTGGAAAGCGGCACGTGCACGGCCATTTGGTCTCCGTCGAAGTCGGCGTTGAAGGCCGAACAGACCAGGGGATGTATCTGGATGGCGCTGCCGTCGATCGGCACTGCTTCAAAGGCCTGCACGCTGAGGCGGTGCAAGGTAGGCGCCCGGTTAAGCAGTACCGGCCGCTCTTTGATGACCTCCTCCAGGATATCATAGACTTCAGGGCGGGCTCTTTCCACCAGGCGGCGGGCGCTTTTGATATTATGCGCCAGGTCTTTCTGTACCAGGTACCGCATCACAAAAGGCTTGAATAGTTCCAGCGCCATGCGTCTGGGGAGGCCGCACTGGTGCAGCTTCAGGTCCGGACCGACCACGATCACCGACCGGCCGCTGTAGTCCACACGCTTGCCGAGCAGGTTCTGGCGGAAACGACCCTGCTTTCCTCTAAGCATATCCGAGAGGGATTTTAATTTATGGTTG
>JAQULX010000094.1 GCA_028718465.1 Dehalococcoidales bacterium
AAGGAAATTAATGAAGTCGACTTTTTTCACTCCCCCCACAGGCCAAAAACAGCCGGGGACCACATCGTTCTATTACGGATATATCATTGTACTGGCGACTTTTATTCTGATGATAGTGGGATGGGGGATGTTCTACATATACGGGGTCTTCTTTCGTCCTCTGGAAGAAGAATTCGGATGGACGCGGGCAGTAACCTCCGGGGCTTTCTCCCTCAGTATCCTCATCGCCGGGATATCCGGGATTATTGCCGGAAGGGTCTGTGACCGCCTGGGCCCCCTGGTTGTGATTGTTTTTTGCTCCGTCTTTTTGTCGCTGGGCTATATCCTGATGTTGCTGGTCCAGAACGCCTGGCAGTTTTATCTGGTATACGGCCTCCTGATTTCTATCGGTGTCGGAGGCTTCTGGGCTCCCCCGGTATCTACCGTGGCGCGCTGGTTTACCGGCCGGAGGGGTTTTATGACCGGCATAGTCAGTGGCGGAGTCAGCTTCGGGACGCTTATATTGCCTCTGCTGGTCACCCAGCTAATCACTATCTATACCTGGCGGGTTACGTATGTTATTATCGGCGCCGGCATACTGGTTGTTTCCATGATCGCCAGCCGGTTTTTAAAAAACCGCCCTCTCCAGATAGAGCTCTCACGGGAAGCGGATGCCCGCAAGTCAGCCGCGAGTGCCGGTAGTTCCGCGGGTTTTTCATTTTCTGAAGCGCTGCGCATCAGGCAGTTCTGGATGGTCTGTGTTATTTATTTCTGCTTCGGTCTGGTCCAGCTTACGGTTATGGTCCATATGGTCCCTTATGCCTCCGGGGAGGGAATTTCCGCTATCAGTGCGGCCGGCATCCTCTCTGTCATCGGCGGTTGTAGCCTGGGCGGCCGGATTGCCATGGGAATAATCGCCGATCGGGTCCGGGTCAGGCGTGCCGCCATTATCTGTCTGGTCTTTATGCTGGCATCGGTTATCCTGCTTCAAAGAGCGGGAACCCTGGCAGAGTTGTATGTCTTTGCTGTTATTTTCGGATTCGGTTATGGGGGGCTGTCCTGTATGCAGTCCTTGATGGCGGCTGAACTGTTCGGCCTGCTTTCAGTTGGCGCCGTTACCGCTGTCTTCAGTTTCTGTTTCAATATCGGCGGTGCCATCGGCCCTGTCATGGCCGGATATATCTTTGATATAAGCGGGAGCTATCAATGGGCATTTATCATCTGTCTCGGGATGGTCGCGGCAGCCCTGACCATCACCCTGCTTTTAAATTCTCCAAAGGTAAACAGTAAATACAAAATTCGAAATAATCAATGAATTATAAAGCGACTTATATTATTTGAATTTTTTACTTCGAATCTGGATTTTCTGCTATTATTCAGTTAAATACCCCCTTAGAGTGCGGGCGTTCCGCACTGCGTTTCCCGCAGCGTCATTATTGAAGTAAATGTAAACTGCCTTCAGCTTCTGCTTCATATCGGATATCTTGGCGGCCCACTCAGCCAGTTCCGCATCCGGA
Source organism: Dehalococcoidales bacterium (assembly GCA_028718465.1). The sequence goes on from JAQULX010000094.1 coordinate 1,497, forward strand.
TAATTCCCTGAGTATAAATCACCTTTCCCGTGAAAGCGGATATAAGCAAAATCCGAAGTCGCTTCTATTGGAGTGGTCAGGCCCGGCATATCGAAAATGCAAAATCCGGCATTATATCTTCTTAGCAGGACGAATACAGCCGGATCGATCCACGAAATATGCCTGAACTCAAAAACATGTTTCAACCTGCCTTCAGAACGGCTTAATATGGACAAAAATGATTCCAGTCGAGCGTTATCGCGGTGCAGACTGGGAGGGAGTTGATACAAGATGGGACCGATGTGGCTGTGAAGATTTCTGGCCCTTTCCAGGAAGGTTGATACAGAGTCCTGGGCATCCTTAAGGCGTTTGATGTGAGTAATAAAGCGACTGGCTTTTACGGCAAAGCAGAATCCGGCGGGGACCGCTTTATCCCAGCTGGAAAAAGTGCTTTCCTGAGGCAGCCGATAAAAGCTGGAATTGATTTCTACTGTGTTGAAATGACTGGAATAAAATCTCAGCCAGTCCTTTGCCGGGATCTTGTCCGGATAGAATATCCCGCGCCAGTGGTTGTAATGCCAGCCGGAAGTCCCGATATAATAGCCTGGTAACACCGCCTCGCCTCCCCATTTATTTGTTATAAGCTGCAAGTGATAAGTTACAGGTCAGGGGAGAAGGTATCTGGATACCGGCAAGAGCCGGTATGGAAAGGTGAAAAATATACTTCGCCTGCCTCAGGCAGGCGAAGTATGTTCATTCTAAGTAGACCTTATTTCTTCACGCATAAACCGGATATAGGAGATGGCAAAACAGATTGCCGTTAGAAGTATGGTGATGATTATTTGAGGCCAGACGCTTAACAGGCTCTGTCCCAGTGAAAGAGGGGTGTTGAGCGCGAAATTGCCGGCATTTCCTGTCATAAGTTGCAGTAGCTGGGTGATAGTCCTTGCTCCGGGGGCCAGTATCATCACCATGGATTCATTAAAGAGCTGAATGGGTGATATTCTGGATACGGTTATCAGCGTCTGCACGTTCCTGATAGCGGAGGCTTGAGTATCACTGGTCATTGCGCCGGCTATCAGTTGCTGGATCAGAGGGAACAGGAAAGCGAAGAACAGCCATACTCCAATGGAGACCAGCGCTGAGGCAGCCACGCTCCGGAAGAGGATGGAAAAAAGTATCGATAGACCCAGCCAGAAAGCTCCATAAATGATCGAGATCACCAGGAAGAACAGGATGCGCCAGGCCTCTTCGGCGGTTGGCGGAATGCCTATGATGTAGATCCCCATGCCGACAATCAGGAGGACTACCGAGACCATCAAGATGGAGATAGTGGCAAAGCCGGCCATGAATTTGGCGTTGATCACGTTATCCCGGTAGATAGGCTGGGAGATGAGCTTGCTGAGTGTGCCGTTGTTCCTTTCACTGTTAATGGCATCCATACCCAGAGCGATGCCGACCAGTGGAAGCAGGATGGCAATGAGTTCGAGGAACGAGGTTGGCAGCAGGCCGATCGGAGTTTCGAAAATCGAGGTAGTAAAAAGCGGCATAAAAGCGAACTGGCTGAATCCGGTTATTACCCCTTTCATAATTCCGGCTGCCCGCCACACGAAAAAAATGCTGGGTATAAAAACAATCAGGAATGCAAAGATAAATCGCCAGCTATTGAAGTGGTCCTCTATCTCTTTCTGGAATACTGTCATAAATGCAGCCATATTGATTAAGCCTCTTTAAAATACTTCATGTAGATGTCCTCAAGGGCGTAGCTCTGAAGTTTCATCTGCACTACCAGGCCGTTCTTGTCCTGGATGGCACGGGAAATCTGGCGTCTCAAGTCTTCTCTACAGGTCACGATTAGAGAATCATCGTGGCGTTCTACACTCAGGACGCCTGTGACCGCTTTAATGCCGTCGATGATCTCCTGGTTGATCTCTGCCAGTTGTATTTCGATATGGACTTTCTCGCCGCCGGCTTTCTTGCTTAGCTGGCTAAGAGAGCCTTCAATGATCAGTTTGCCCTTAGCCATGATGCCTACCCGGGTACAGATTCTTTCCACCTGGTTCAACTGGTGGGATGACATGATGATCGTCATATTGTTTTCTGTTGCGATCTGGTGTATAAGGTCCAGCATCTGGTTGATACCTGCCGGGTCGATGCCGGAAGTGGGCTCGTCCAGGAAGGCCACGCGGGGATTTTTTATCAGTATATCAGCAATGGCCAGACGCTGTTTCATGCCCTTGGAAAAGGTGCCTACCAGGGAGTCAGCTTTGTCCGAAAGCCCCACTTTTTCCAGTGCCTGTTCAACCGCCTGCTTGGCCCTGGCATCGGATAGGCCGTTAAGCCTCCCGGTGTACATCAGGTTATATTCCGCGGAGAGGTCCTGATAAAAACCTACCTTTTCCGGGATGTAGCCGGCGAGGCGTTTGACCTTTATCGGCTCTCTCGTGGAGCTAAAGCCGGCAATTCTGGCCTCTCCCCTGGTCGGTTCGGTTAAACCCATCAGCATCAATATCGTGGTGGTTTTCCCGGCCCCGTTAGGACCCAGAAATCCGAATAGCTGGCCTTCATCGACTGACAGGTTGAGACTATCAACTACAGTGACGCCGTTATAAACTTTGGTTAAACCTTTAGATTCTATTACTGGTGCCATATAATTACCGCCTGCCTAATCTCATAAAGAGGACTACCAGGCCGATGATGACTAATGCTACGATAGCGATTCCGACATAGCCCCAGATAGAAGGAGTGGCCGCCGTGACCCTGACATCGATAGCGGATGAGTGGGTTCCATTATCGGCTTTGAGGTTGATCATGTAGTCGCCGGCGATGGTTTTTCCATCCGGAGGAGTGATAATGACATCTAGCTGCTGGGTCTGTCCAGCGCCCAGTGAGTCTACCTTGTCCGGTTTGAAGGTGACGATCCAGCCGTCCGGTTTGGTAGAGGTGAAATTGATTTTATCGATTGCCGCCGATCCGGAGTTAACCAGATTCACTGAATAATGATTTTCTTTCCCGGCGGTAGCGTTGGTGCTGAGCCTGCCGGATTCAGATTGAAGAGCCAGCGAATATTTGGCTTTGACCTGGGCTGTCAAATCGATGGACTGGGTAAGGTTGCCTGAGCTAACCTGTACAGTAACCGCGTAATCTCCAGGATCGGGCAGTCTGCCCAGGTTAGGATACACATTGACCTTGATAGTCTCTGTGGTCGTCATCAAGGTATCTACAGGAGCTATCTGCACTGCCGAAACCTGAGATTCAGGATAACCGGCTGTAGTAGTGGCGCTCCAGCCTTGAGGGACGGTAGTAGCTATATTAAAGGTTTTTCTTTCGGTGCCGGCATATTTAATATCGACGTTAAACGTGTAGGACTGGCCAGCATCGTTGGAAAGGACTGGATATTTGGTTTCGAGTAATAATCTGGGCTCAGGAGTAGGAATTGGAGTCTCAGTGGGTGTTACATCCTGGGTTGCCTCTTGGGCTGCCACATTAATAGTAGCGGCAAAAATACCGCTGACCAGGGTGAGCACCAGGGTCAGGCATAGTAATAAGTGAGTTAACCGTGTTTTATACATAACGAAATGCCTCCATTGACATGTATTACCGCATTATAACAAATAATCTTTAAGAAATTGTTAAGTGATTCCATTTTTATCCATTGAACATTCTAAAGCACTTAGCTGACAATAGCAACTCTTTATAACTCACTTACAATATGAGCTTACAGTTAAAATACTCTTGAAATAAGTGTATAATTACAGTACAAACTAGAAATATTTTACACATATACGACTGGATTTGCAAATGTCTCGAACTCATATCGGTGTTGATATTATTGAGATCAGCCGGATCCGCTCTGCCGTCGAGCGGTGGGGGGATAAATTCCTTAACCGGATATATACTGTTCCTGAGCTGGAGCGTTACCGGGGTAAGACTGAGTCCCTGGCAGCCAGGTTTGCGGGTAAAGAAGCCGCTATGAAAGCACTAAATTTAACCGGGTTGGGTGTAAGCTGGCGGGAAGTAGAGATTCTATCCACTCCCGGCGGAAAGCCTACTATCCGGCTTTACGGCCGTATGCTGGAGAAGGCCAACTCTCTCGGCCTGGGAGGTCTGGAAATTACCATTTCTCATTCCCGAGAAAATGCCATTGCACTTGTATTTGGCGTCAAAGAAGTTTAATATTATATCATCATAATACCTTGGGTTAATTACGGCGATGAAAACGCGACTGATTGAGAATAAATTCTTTCCAATTCTGATCTCTAACCGGATTAGACCGGCGGACCGGTCTATCTGGCTGACGATGTATTTTAAACCTCCATCGCGGTCTCCTTTATTCTGACGGATTAAATTGAGAATCAATTAATCCGTCTGTTTATTATTGCCGGCTACTGACGGCGATCTATTGGTACGACTATAATTATCAAAACTATAATATTCTGACTAAGGAGAACTGAGATGTCAGGTCACAATAAGTGGTCTAAAATTAAAAGGCAAAAGGGTGTGGAGGATGCCAAGAAGGGTGCTATTTATACCAAGCTGACCCGCGAAATAATCATGGCAGCCAAGGAAGGTGGAGGTGACCCTGAAACCAATTTTAAACTCCGTCTGGCTATCCAGAAAGCCCGCGATTCGAGTATGCCCAAGGATAATATCGAACGCGCTATTGAGCGCGGCTCCGGCGGGGCTGAGGGTGCAGTTTTGCAGGAGCTTATGCTGGAAGGTTATGGCCCCAGCGGCACCGCGATCCTGGCGGAAACTCTTAGCGATAACCGTAACCGGACTGTCCAGGAAGTCCGGAATGTGTTCACCCGGCAGGGCGGCACGATGGGATCGGCCGGCTCTGTGGCCTGGCTTTTTGATTCCCGGGGAGTTATTTCCATCGATGCAAACGGGAAAGATGCCGATGAGATTACCCTGGAAGCGATCGATGCCGGGGCGGATGATGTCAAAGAAGAAGATGGGACCATCGAGGTCTATACCAGGCCCACTGAGCTGGAAAAGGTGAAGCGGGGTCTGGAGCAGAAGAAGATACCTGCGGTCTCAGCCGAACTCTCCATGATTCCCAAAACCCTGGTAGATGTCGAAGAAAAGGCTGCGATTCAGACTCTAAAACTTCTGGAGAAGCTGGAAGACCTGGAGGATGTCCAGAAGGTCTACAGCAACGTCAATTTTTCTGACGAGGTTATTGAAAAATTCCGCTCCGGGGATTACGATTAGAGACATGATAGTCTTAGGCATTGATCCCGGCACAATCATCATGGGTTATGGAGTTATCGAAAGCCGGGACAATGAAGCCAGCTTGATTAAGTACGGCGCTTTTAACACACCATCACGCTCCCCGATAGGGGAGCGTTTGAGTTTTCTTTACCAGAACCTTCTCAAAATAATTACTCAATACCAGCCGGATGCCATGGCTGTCGAGCAGCCGTTTGTCGCCAAAAACGCCAGATCGGCTTTCGCTATCGGCAGGGCGCAGGCGGTGGCTATTCTGGCGGCTTCGAATTGCAGCATACCCTGTTACGAGTACACTCCGGCTGAGATCAAGCAAAGGGTCTCTAATTACGGCGCCAGCCGGAAAGACCAGATTCAGCAGATGGTCATGCTCCAGTTGGGACTGGCGGAAGTGCCGGAGCCTTCTGACGCGGCGGATGCGCTGGCGGTGGCATTATGCCATCTACAGTCGAAACATCTGGAATACTTATTGGAACGCAGAGGTGAAAATGATATCGGGCGTTAGCGGAATAATTGAGGCTATTGGTAGCAACTGGGCGATCATTGATGTGGGAGGCATCAGTTTTCAGGTCTTTTTGCCCACTTCTACTTTAAGCACCCTGGGGGTGGTGGGACAAAAGGTGCGGCTGCATACTCATCTTAATGTGAGGGAAGACAATTTAACCCTTTTTGGCTTTTCCTCGGCCAGAGAGCTATCACTTTTTCAGACTTTGATCTCAGTATCCGGAATCGGGCCTAAACTGGGCCTGGCGATGCTTTCGACCATGGATGCGGAGCAGTTGACCGCTGCTATTGCCAGCGGAGATGCGGCTTTGCTTACTTCCATACCAGGGGTAGGAAAGAAAACAGCGGAACGAATTGTATTGGAACTCAAGGAGAAGATCGGTGATGCCTGGATAACCCAGGACCTGGAGGCGGTCCATGGCAACAGCGAAGTTGTTGCTGCGCTGACATCGCTGGGGTATTCGGTGACCGAAGCTACCAGGGCGGTAGCCTCTTTGCCCCTGACTCAAATGAGCCTGGAAGAAAAAGTGAAACTTGCCCTGAAGTATTTTGGAGAAAAATAGGCTCTGTCAGCGGCTGTACCTCTCTTCTTTCCAGGGGTCCCCGTGATTATGGTATCCGGCCGATTCCCAGAACCCCGGCCGGTCCTCGGCCGTAAACTCAATGCCGGTCACCCATTTGGCACTCTTCCAGAAATACAGGCGGGGTACCACCAGCCTGACAGGCCCCCCGTGGTCGGACGAAATATCTTCGCTATCATGTCTGACGGCGAAAAGCACGTCGGTCTCGAAAAATTCCTCTATCGGTATATTGGCAGTAAAGTTATTTGCCGCATGCACTATCACAAACCGGGCCTGCGGGTTGATCTCGACCAGGTTCTTCAATTCGGAGGTGCTCACTCCTTCCCAGAGATTATTTAGCTTCGACCAGGTAGTGACGCAGTGGATATCCGATATTACCTTTACCATGGGCAGTGCCATAAACTGTTTGTAATTCAAGGTCAGTTCATTGTTCACCAGGCCGAAGATTTTCAGGCTCCATTCGGCAGGATCGATTTTAGTCGCCCGGCCGTAATGCAGCACCGGCCATTTTTCGGTTAAATGCTGGCCGGGAGGAATTCTAATATTTCTGTTCGTATCCGGACTGACAATAACCTCAACTTCTTCGATTTCCATAAGGCTGCCTCCATTACCAACGATTAAATCCGTAAATTAACAATTTTGGACTTTAGACAATTTTTAAGAGCTAAGATTAACCATAACCTTAATCAGGGTTATAACTTATTGCACTCAAGCTTAAGCTTGAGCTTAAATGCACTTTAAAAACTAAATAATCGAAACGAA
>JAQULX010000095.1 GCA_028718465.1 Dehalococcoidales bacterium
GTAACGGACCCGCCAAGCTTCCAAACCGGAGGCTTCGGCGGTCTGGTCGAGCTCATTTTGAGCCCTGTTCTGCATCTCTTTTAGCTGATCTAACATCTTCTTACCAGCCCATATTTTCCCTTAAACAAATTACATCCCTCTCCCGCAATCCTGGGAGAGGGACGATACTAATGACCGCTTGCAGCTCTATCTGGCTATTTGGCCTTAACAACGGTCTTGACCATCTCGGTAAAAGCGCCCGGATCCCTTACAGCCAGATCGGCTAACACCTTGCGGTTCAACTCGACTCCGGCTGCGTCCATGGAATAGATCAGCTCGCTGTAGCTGCTTCCATTGGCGCGAGCCGCGGCGTTTATGCGGGTAATCCAGAGCCTCCTCATATCGCCCTTTCTCTCACGGCGATGAAAATAGGCATAGTTCAGTGAATGGACCATCGCCTCATGCGCCCGGCGAGCCAGTTTATGCCGCGAAGCCCTCTGGCCTTTTGTCAATTCCAGTATTTTTTTGTGCCGGCGGCGTGATACGACACCTCTCTTTACGCGTGCCACAGTATTAACCCCCTGTTTTTCAAGTTAAATAATCCAGATTTACAAACGAATCCCGACATTCAACTGCAATATCGAACCGGAAACCACGGAAAGCGGATAAGATCCTTGGACCTGTATCTCCCGGGACCGGAGAGCTGAACCTGGAATTCAATACATTAATATATTATGCAGCTATCGAATGTACTTTGCTCCGTAAGGCAATAATGCTTTCAATCTATCTTTTTCAGCACGACTCGCCGGGATCATCTCATCCAGCATTCGCTTGGCATCTTTTGATCTGTTGCGTCTCAAATGGCTTTTCCCGCCCTTGGTCCGCATGACTTTACCGGTACCGGTAGCATGGAAGCGGTCTTGCGCCCCCTTATGAGTTTTCATTTTATACAATTTAGGCATTTGCAGATTCCTTTACTTTTTCTCCTTTTTCCCCTTTGGCTCTAGCCGGCTGGTCAACGGCTGACTTCTCTGGCCCTGATTTGGCCGGCTGCCCCGCGGCTCCTTTTACCTGCTGGCTGGAAAGAGGAGTCAGTATCATAAACATCCTGGAGCCTTCCATCATCGGCTGTCTCTCAATGGAAACAGTCCCTTTCAAGACCTCCATCATCTTTTCCAACAAACGCCAGCCCAGGCTGGCATGAGTTATTTCCCTGCCACGGAACATAATGGTTATTTTTACTTTGTCTCCATCCTGGAGCAGTTTTTTAACTGACCGGACTTTGGCATCGAAATCATGGTCGCTTATCTTGGGTCTTAAGCGGATTTCTCTCAGAATAGAAGTCTTCTGACTCTTCCGCATATCACGTTCTTTTTTTGCCTGCTCGTATTTGAATTTACCGTAGTCCATTAAACGGCAAACCGGAGGGACCGCAGTCGGAGCGACTTCCACCAGGTCATAGCTTTTTTTCTTGGCCAACTCCAGCGCCTGGTATAACGGCATAACGCCTAACTGTTCTCCTTTATCCCCCACTAAACGGCATTCTCTGGCTTTGATCCCTTCGTTAACCCTCAGTTTCTTAATTATGTGCTGATTACCTCCTGTTTATTCCGTTACGAGCATGAAATATAACATATTCTAACATACTAATCAATTATAATTCAAAATCCTTTACTTTGTCAGATACGGACTTTAACAGCCTCTCTTTGAATTGAATGAAGGGCATCGCAGGCAACTGTTCCCCGGTGCGCAAGCGCACAGATACTGTAGCGTCCGTGACCTCTTTGTTACCCACGATCAACATGCAGGGCGTTTTTTCCAGTTGAGCCTGGCGGATCTTCTGGTTCATCCTCTCCGGTCTGTCATCTACTTCTACCCTTATGTCCAGAGACCTCAAATCCGCTGCCAGACTCCGGGCATATTCCAGGTGCTGATCGGCAACCGGGATAATAACAGCCTGGACAGGCGAAAGCCAGACCGGAAAAGCGCCAGCATAGTGCTCGATAAGAAAAGCCATGGTCCTTTCGATAGCGCCGATCGAGGAGCGGTGGATAACAATCGGTTCTTTCTCTTTCCCGTCGCTGTCAATATAGGTAAGCTGAAAGCGCTTCGGCATGACGAAATCGTACTGCACGGTAAAGACCGTATCCTCCTTGCCGGCAAAGTTCCTCATCTGGATATCTATCTTGGGGCCGTAAAAAGCAGCTTCATTTTCGGCTTCGAAGTAATTGGCTTTTCTTTGTATCAGGACCTGGCGCAGAACATTTTCAGCATAATCCCAGGCTTCATCGTCTTTATAGTACTTTTTCTCTTCTTTGCGGTCCCCCAGGGACAAACGATAGCGGTAGTTATCGCCCGTATTCAGTCCCAGGGTATTAGCCATGACCTCGATCAAGTCCAGGACCGTATTTAGCTCGCCGGTCGCCTGATCTTTCTGGCAGATGATATGAGAGTCGGCCAGGCAAAAGGTGCGGACCCTGATCAGCCCGGTCAGTTCTCCTGATTTTTCGTACCGGAACTGCTTGGCCAGCTCGGCTATCCTGAAAGGCAGGTCCTTGTAAGACCGGGGCTTGCTGGCATAATACACAAAATGATGCGGGCAGGTCATAGGCCGGAGCATCAGTTCCTCTTCATCCACCTTCATAACCGGATACATAGTATCTTTATAATAGGGATAATGACCGGAGGTCCTGTACAATTCGAGATTGGCCAGTTCTGGAGTATAGATATGTTTGTACCCCCTCTTAATCTCTTCATCCACCACAAAACGCTCCAGAATCCGCCGGATAGCAGATCCCTTTTCAGTGAAAATGGGCAGGCCTTTGCCTACCAGGTCCGAGAATACGAAAAGGTCCAGGTCCTTGCCGATTTTTCTGTGGTCTCTCTTCTTGATTTCTTCCTGGGTTGAAATATATTCATCCAGGTCTTTTTTGGAAAGAAAAGCCAGGCCGTAGACCCGCTGGAGCATCGGGTTCTTTTCCGATCCTCTCCAATATGCTCCGGCGATCTTGTCCAGTTTAAAGGCATTATCAGGAATCTCCCGGGTAGAGCGAACGTGCGGGCCGGCGCATAAATCTGTAAAATCTCCGGACCGGTATGTGGTTATTTCTCCGTCCTTTAACTCTCCTATCAGTTCCAGCTTATAAGGCTGGTCCTTGAATAATTGCATTGCCTCATCTTTTGATATATTTTCCCGGATAAAAACATGGTCTTTTTTGATAAGCTCCTGCATCTTCTCTTCGATCGCCGGCAAGTCCTCCGGGGTCAGGGGGCGGGGCAATTCGAAATCATAATAAAAACCGTTATCAATGGCCGGACCGATGCCGAACCTGACGCCAGGGAATAATAACTGCACCGCTTCGGCCATAATATGACTGAGTGAATGCCTCATTGTATCCAGCCTGTCGCTGGCTGCCGATTTATCTTCGTTAGAGCACATAGGTCCAGTCCTTCTTCAATAAAAAAATAAAGCCCCGGATTACCGGGTAAAAGCCTAGTAAATTATAACAACCCAAAAATAGAAGTGCAATCTGTTTTTATGTAATTTTCCTTTTCCATCTAATTTATGAGTCATTTTAAGCAATATTCCATTTCACCCTACGCCGGTTTCGTGATAAATCCAACTGGAAATCTTCATAGAATAAATATTGCAGGCGGAAGTCTTTCCGCTGAAACGTAACAAACGGGAGGTTGTATCATGGAAAGCAGTGAAATTACATCCAGGGCCCGAACACCATCGATGCCCAAGGTGGTATCCATTATTTCCCTGACCAAAAACAATGTTATTAATGCAGTGGGAGAAGATCTGGGAAAGATCGAAGATGTGCTGGTCGACCTGAAAGCCGGAAAGATAATCTATGTAGTGGTTTCTGCAGGCGGCTCGCTGCTCCGGGAGGGCCAGTTTTACGCAATCCCCTGGGAAGCTATGGAGGTCTCGCTGCACGATAAAAAATTAATTCTCAATGTGTCGAAAGAAACGATGGCGAATGCCCCGAGCTTTGGCAAAAACGAGTGGCCCGATCAGTCCGACCTGAGTTGGATGAATGATATCTATTCCTATTACGGGCACGAGCCTTACTGGAAAACCGCCAAAGCAACGAAGGAAGCTGGGACGCGCGGATAAACCGCCTCATTTTCAGCCTCATTCTAACTCTTGACAACGGCCACACTGTCGGTTATTATGCCATATATACCTAGATACTCTATGTACTTTGATATTCTAGGTGGGTTTTCTATCTTTATAAAGCGGTGGGAAAATGCAGATTTCCCTTAGAAAGTCAATAACATTGCGCGCAGAATAAAGGAGTGCCCATGCCGGAAGTTGCCATATTGACCGACACTGTTAGCTGCCTGCCGGAAGAACTGGTGAAAGAATACCGGATCAATATTATCCCGGTGGGGTTGACGATCAATCGGAAAATCTTTCTGGATACCGAGATCACCAACGAGGAATTCTGGAAGCTTTTTTATCAGGCGCAGGAACCGGTTACTACTACTGCCGCCAACCCCTCTGACTTCGAAAATATATTTACCGCCCTGTCCGCAAAGACCGATAACATCTGCTGCATTCCCGTCTCAATGCAGTTGAGCGCCACAGGCAGTATGGCTGCCCAGGCCAGGGAAGCTGTATTACAAAAATTCCCCTCTCTAAAAATTGAAATAGTAGACAGCAAGACGGCTACCGGCGCCGAGGGGTTTATCGTACTGGAAGCAGCCCGGGCGGCAGCCGCCGGAAAAAGCCTGTCGGAAGTAGTCGCCACTGCTCAGGACATGGCCGGCAGAGTTAAATTCCTGTGTGCCATGCAGACCCTGAAATACGTGGTGAGAAGCGGGCGGGCCCCCAGGTCAGCCCTGATCGGAGACTGGTTGAAAGCGAAGCCGATACTGGGAATGGTAAGCGGGACCGGGCTGGTGGAAAACCTGGGAAGGGCCCGGGGGATGGATAAAGCCATTGCCAGAATGGTTGATATGGTCAAAGACTATGCTGACACCAACAAGCCCCTGCATTTAATGGTCCATTATTCCGATGATAAAACGCTGGGAGAAAAAATCAAGGAGACCATGCTTTCACGCTACAACTGCCGGGAGGTCTATTTCACCCCCTACACACCGGTTATGACATCGCAAACCGGTCCGGTAGTCGCGGTAGCATTTTATGCCGATAGATAAGCGGGTTATTTATTAACTATCAATTTCAGTTGATAGTTCTCTGTTTCTGTCCCTGCTTCGGGATAAGGCTGAACATCGAACAGGATTTCGTACCCGGCGAAATCCGTGCTCGCATACTCAGGAGAAGCGCCGGACTTGACGAGGATCTTGCGGTATTTTGAATCGCGATAGGCGACCTCGATTTCAGCCGTAACCTCTCCCTCCCAGATACAAACGACATTGAGCGGACAGCGGCTGTCACTGACTACTTTTTCAAACTTGATCGCCAGTTGTTCACCGGCTATAGTGACAGACTGGCCCTCATCCAAGGTGAGAGGCTGTCCGAGTGAACCGCTCAGCCCCGCGGGCTGGTTGCTACAACCTGAAAAAATTACTACGGGCAATATGAACATAATATAAATTATATACCGGAACATTTTCTACTCCCGTTCTCGTAATAGTCTGTCTCTCACCCTATCAGGACTTCCGCGATTAAACCCTGTCATGCTGGCGGCCCGGGATGGGCAGGCTAAAGCTCAGAGCGGAGAACCTTGAACCGCGAATTTCCTTTTTATATAACGGAAATAGTATAACCGGGTTATCTTACTTTACAGTATAATATATCAACGGTATGTTATACCGGGCCGTTAAATCTATTACAATAATACAAGAAGGCCGATTAGAGGAACCATACTTAAGTCGACCATCAGGAGGAAATAATTATGAAGCACGTAGATGGAAAGAATGTCGGTGATATCAAACTGTATGCCTTAAGCACCTGTCCGTGGTGCAAAAAAGCCAAGAAACTGCTGGATGACCTGGGTGTGGAGTACTCTTTTTCGGATGTCGACCTTCTCACCGGGACTGAACGCGAGGAAGCCATTGTGACGGTGAAAAAATGGAACCCCAGCGCCTCTTTTCCCACTATAATAATCAATGAGACTAAAATCATCATCGGATTTAAAGAGCAGGAAATCAAGGAAGCTCTGGGGCAATGAGCGAGGACATAATCATTTCTGATAAAGAAGTCGACGAGCAGTATGAGCGTCTAAATGCAGACACGGAAGCCGGCGGCTACCATTTGAATCCGGATGTGGAATTCACCAAACAACTGGTAAGGGGGCTTCTGGTAAATGAAAAGCGGTACGGCTACCGAAACTGTCCCTGCCGATTAGCCTCGGGAAACAAAGAGGCTGACCTGGATATCGTCTGCCCCTGCGACTATCGTGACCCGGATCTTACAGACTATGATACCTGTTACTGCGGACTCTACGTGTCCGGAGCAGCCCTCCGGGGAGAAAAATTGATTGGCTCGATTCCGGAGAGGCGCCCACCGGAGGAAGAAAGAAAAAAGATACATACCCAGCCGGCCAGTGCCGATTTGAAATCTCTACCCTTACCGGTCTGGAGGTGCAAAGTCTGCGGCTATCTGTGCGCCCGGGACAGCCCCCCGGAGGTGTGTCCCATCTGCAAAGCTAAAAAAGAGCGTTTTGAACGCTTTATTTGAGTCATATTGATTTACGTCTCTTGGCGGGAGCAGATGTAGTCGATTTGAAGTGTGTAATGCTATCTTAGCATCCGCAGCCAAACTGCTGTCAATCCTGCCTGAGTCAGCGTACCAAAGTCAGGCAGCCAATATCCGGCAGGCTGTAGAAAAACACGTATTATGAGAAAAGCCGGTTTGAAATGAAGATGCCTTTGGGGTCCCATTCCGGACTGGATCCGGAATCTACCCGGTCTCCCTCTCCCCTTCTTAATTCCTCAATCTTAAATCTTAATTCTGTCCCTTTCCCCACTGGGTGCTCCGAAGCATCTCCGGGTGGGGCGGATAATGCTTCATCAGAAAATGAAAAGACCCTGTGTCCTGAACATTAACGCTGAACTAATGCCAGCTGAACTAATGCCACTGAACTAATGCCACTGAACTAATGCCACTGAACTAATGCCAGTTGCCCTTTGTGCCAGGTATTGATATAATAATACTTTGTGAATCGTGCGCTCTACGATGTTTGGGCGGCTCGAGTCTTTCTGGCGTTAATATCGACCTGCAAGACCCCGGGAGAAGTCACGCGTCCCGTTTAACTAGAGCCAGTTAATAAAATATATTGTGGTTTCACGGCGCATTCGTCTAGCGGCCTAGGACGCGTCCCTCTCAAGGACGAGATCACCGGTTCGAATCCGGTATGCGCTACCAAATTGGAAGCTTCCCGAACTACTACCCGCCACAGAGGCAATCAGCCTGAAAGGTGAGTTTAGTTCGGGTTTTATTATTTTACCGTCCTCAATACAAACACGCTTGAAAACGGTTTCGCACAGTAGTCTTCTTTCCGCAAAAGTCCCTTTCTCAAAATAGGTTCCTATTTTCTTCGACAGGTTAAGAGCTATCTCAAAATCAGCCTTAACTAGATTCCGTCTGCATTTAATCATCTCAACCGTATCATTCAATCTTGCCCGCTCCGCCTCGATCTCATCCCGGTGTTCCCTAAAATCCTCAAAGGGTATTCCCTCTTCCATAACCAGCCTCTGAAGATTTTTTTCCATCTGGCGCAGCTTCAGCAGCCTGGACTCGGCCTGTTTAAGTTCCTGATCGCTGCTACCTTCACTTTCGAACCAAGCCGTTAACTCTTCTTCAAGCAGAGACGCCATTTCTGGAGTAACGGTGATGCTCTTCATGATGTCTGTCACCTGTGGATCAATGGCCTTCGTGTTATAAAAAACGTGTTCCCCATTAACCTTACCCTTGCTACGGTAATAGCTTATCTTCTTCTTAGAGTGAGTTTCCACCCAGCAGGAGCTGGCTGCATCGGTAGAATAAGCTATCCCCTGAAGCAAATACTTGTGACGCTGTGTACGCTGCTTGTAATTGTCATGCTTTCTCAGCATTTCCTGAACCTGGGCGAAGGTATCAGGATTCACCAGCGGCGTATGAATGCCTTTAGTAGGAACGTCTCCCCTCCGCAGGTAAACTTCACCCATATAGAAGCGGTTATGGAAGATGTGACACCATGAACTTATCGGGAGTCTTTTGCCGGAGCGGCTACGATACCCGATACCGTAAGCGTGTTCCGCCCATTCTTTCAGCGTCCACTTCCCGCCGGCAAATTCCTCAAAGGCCGTGGTAATCAGCGGCCCCATATGCGGGTCAACTTCCACCCAAGCCGACCTTTTATCGCGCTTGTTGAAATAGCCCAAAGGGGCGGGCCTGGGCCAGCCGCCGTTTTCCACTTTCTTCATGATTCCTTTCTTGGTTTCCACAGCCAGGTTCTTGGAATACCAGGTACTGATGACTTGCATCATCCGGCGGCCAATATAGCCAGCCGGGGTTGAAGCATCGCCCGGTTCACTGAGGCTTTCGACAGTGATGCCCAGGTCTTCAAGCTCCTTCTCATAAA
>JAQULX010000096.1 GCA_028718465.1 Dehalococcoidales bacterium
CAATTTGAATTCTCATAGTTCAGTGGATTATAAAGCAGTGCCCCTGATTGGAGACGCTCTTACAGCGTCTCCAATCAGGGGCTATATAATAAGACCTGGCGTCCTTGCTTGAAATTCAGCCCCATGTTAATATTCAACTGATAGATGAATAATATCCGTAATTTTTGCATTATTGCCCATATCGATCACGGCAAATCCACGCTGGCTGACCGTATCTTGGAACTGACCGGTGTAGTTCATACCACTAATAACGAACAACTCCTAGACAGCATGGACCTGGAGCGCGAGCGGGGCATCACCATCAAGGCCAAATCGGTCAGGATCCCTTACAAAGCTCAAAATGGTGAAGAGTATATCCTGAACCTGATCGATACGCCCGGTCATGTGGATTTTAACTATGAAGTCTCCCGGAGTCTGAAAGCTTGCGAGGGGGCCATACTGCTGGTAGATGCCACTCAGGGAGTAGAAGCCCAAACAGTGGCCAATGCCTATTTGGCCATTGATGCCGGACTGGAGATCATACCGGTCATTAACAAAATCGATCTGCCCAATGCTGTGATAGATGACTCACGTCAGCAAATCGAAGAAATGCTGGGCTTGCCTGGAGAGGATGCCCTGCTGGTATCCGGCAAGACCGGCGCCGGCGTTCCGGAACTGCTGGACGCGATAGTAGAAAGAGTCCCGCCGCCCAAAGGGGACAGCAATGCTCCCCTGAGATGCCTGATCTTTGATTCTTATTATGATTCTTACCGTGGGGTTATCCCGCACGTCCGGGTCTTTTCCGGCAAACTCGCCAAAGGAATCAGGATAACCATGAAATCCACCGGAAAGACTTTCGAGGTGGATGAGGTAGGCTATTTCACTCCTGACCTGGTCCCTACCGGGGCTTTACAGGCCGGTGAGGTAGGTTATCTGGGCGCTGTTATAAGGGAGGTAGGGGATATTCATGTAGGCGATACTATCATTTCTCCCGACTATCCGGATACTCCGGCTGTGCCCGGTTTCCGGCGGGTCCTGCCTATGGTTTTTTGCGGCATCTATCCTGTCAGCACCAATGATTATCCGAAGCTGACTGTAGCACTGGAAAAATTCCAGTTGAATGATTCGGCAATTATATTTGAAAAAGAGACCTCGGCAGCGCTGGGACACGGTTACCGTCTGGGTTTCCTGGGTATGCTGCACATGGATGTTACCCTGGAACGTTTAAAAAGAGAGTATGGCCAGGAACTGATCGCCACAATGCCTTCTGTGGTCTACAAGGTAATCACGCGCAAGGGAGAGCAGTCTGAAGAGTTGATGATAGACAACCCCTCCCGTTTCCCTGACCCGAGTTTCATCGATCATATTGAGGAGACTGTTGTTGAAGCTCGGATAATTGTTCCCAACGACCATATCGGGGCGGTCATGGATCTGTCTGAGAAGTCCCGGGGGACTTTGAAAAACATGGAACATCCGGACAAGCGCCGGGCTATGCTGACCTATGAATTCCCTCTGGCTGAGATAATTACCGGTTATTATGACAAGCTGAAAAGCGTCAGCCGGGGTTATGCCAGCATGGACTACGAGTTTATCGGATATAGGGAGGGTCCGCTGGTCAAGGTGGACATCCTGGTCAAAGAGAACCAGGTCGACGCCCTCTCATTCATCTCTGATAAAGATACCGCTGTCGGCAAGGCGCGGGTGCTGATCCATAAGCTGAGGAAACTGATTCCCCGACAGTTGTTTTCCATTCCGCTTCAGGCTGCGATCGGGGGAAAGATTATTGCCCGTGAAGATATCGCGCCGCTCAGAAAAGATGTGCTGGCCAAGTGCTATGGCGGCGATATAACCCGGAAGCGCAAACTCCTGGAAAAACAAAAAGAAGGTAAAAAGCGGATGAAAATGGTGGGTTCTGTGGAAGTACCGCAGGAAGCTTTCCTGCTGCTTCTCAAAATGGAGGAATAAGCTTGCCACCCGCGGATCTCCTGGCAGCGCCCGGTCCGGAGACAAGCTCGAATTTTGAGAGGGGACTTTATGTCCACGTCCCCTTTTGTGTGCGCAAATGTTCCTATTGTGATTTTTATTCCCGGCCCCTCTCTTCCGGCGATGACCGCGCTCTGGGATTATATATCAAAGCAGTGTTGACCGAAGTCGAAAAATACCGCGAACTTGATTTCACTACTCTTTATCTGGGCGGCGGCACCCCCAGCCTTTTAAAAGCGGACGGCCTGCGGACGCTGGTTGACGGCTTGCGGAAGTCGCTGGACCTGTCGCGGATATCGGAGTCCACCCTGGAGGCTAATCCGGAGTCGGCAACCGCTGGACTGCTGGCGGCTGCCCGGGCCTGCGGAATCGACCGCCTTTCCCTGGGAGTGCAGTCCCTGCGTGATGCCGAACTCAAGAGCGTCGAGCGCATCCATACTGCGTCCATGGCTGTCCAGGCTATACGGGAGGCCGGCCTCGCCGGATTTGAGAATGTCTCCGCGGATGTAATGCTGGGCTTGCCCGGACAGGACTGGCAATCTTTGATGATAACCCTGGAAACCCTGGTCGGACTGGGCGTACAGCACCTTTCCATGTACTGCCTGTCGATAGAGCCCCATACCCCCCTGGCTGATAATATACCGCCCGGTCTGCCTTCGGAGGACGATCAGGCTGAGCTGTATGAAGGGGCTGCGGCGCTTCTGGCCAGAAGGGGTTTTATCCATTATGAGATTTCGAATTTCGCGCTTCCTGGATATGAATGCCGGCATAATTTGAATTACTGGCGCGGCGGCGAATATCTGGGCCTGGGTCCGGCGGCCGCTTCCCACCTGGGAGGACAGCGGTTCAAGAACAGGGCAGATTTGGAGTCATATTTACAGAATCCCGGACAGGTGGAAGAAGTGGAAAAGCTCCCTGCCCGAGAAAAAGCTGCGGAAGAGGCGGTCCTGAGGCTCCGGTTGCTCCATGAAGGCTTGGACACGGATAGACTGGCGCTGAAATACGGCGATGAGAACGTTATCGGGCTGGTCAGTCGTTTGAACAGGCTGGTGCGCGAGGGATCTCTCCTTCGCAATGGCCCGCTCTACTACCTGCCTGCCGGTAAAGCGCTGGTCTCCAACCCCATACTGGCCGAAGTTTTGGAAGACTAATCACCGGGGGACCAAGAGGAAGTCCCGGTTTTAGCAAAAACGGTCAAGAACCCTCCTCGGCGCGAGAGTATACTTTAATAATCGCGAGGTAAGTAATGACATGGAAAACCGGGAAAAGATAGCAGCGGTACAGAGGATGCAGGACTATATTGAACAGCATATCACCGAGCCTATTACCCTTAATCAGTTAGCCCGGGCAGCGGAATATTCTCCCTGGCATTCAGCCCGTCTGTTTAAAGAATTGACCGGGAAAACACCCTTCGATTATATCCGGGCTATGAGGCTGTCGCGCGCGGCCGTCATACTCAAAACCGGTAATCCACGCGTCGTGGATGTCGCTTTTGATTTTTTGTTCGAATCGCATGAAGGGTTTACCCGGGCTTTCTCCAGGCAGTTCGGTATGAGTCCGCTGTATTACAGTAAACACAAACCGCCTGTGAATCTCTTTATGCCCCGGCGCAGCCATGATTACTACCTTCAATTACAAAGAGGAGATGTTGATATGACCAATACTACTGCGATCAATACGGTTTTTGTCCAGGTGATCGACCGTCCGGCAAGGAAGCTGATTTTAAAGAGAGGTGTTAAAGCCACCCATTACTATGAGTACTGTGAAGAAGTCGGCTGCGAGGTATGGGAGGAATTGTCCAAAATCAAAGAGGCTATTTATGAGCCCATAGGAATGTGGCTGCCGGAAAACCTGCGGCGACCAGGGACATCCGTCTATGCCCAGGGGGTGGAAGTACCAGCCGATTATTCAGGGAAAATTCCGGACGGATTTGAAATAATAGACCTGAAACCGGCGAAATTTATGGTCTTCCAGGGACAGCCTTACGACGATGACAAGTTCGAACAGGCTATTGGAAATCTCTGGGAAGTAATGAAAAGCTATAACCCGGAAATATACGGTTTTGCCTGGGCGGGTGAAGACGGTCCGCGATTTCAACTGGCGCCCATGGGCTACCGGGGCTATATCGAAGCCATGCCGGTAAAGCAATTAAATACCAAACAATAGCCAGAGGACATTTAGGGGTGCGCTTCGGCGCACCCCTAAATTATCTGATATTATCCTGGATAGCTGATTTGTCCGGACTCATTTCCGGATAGGCCTCCGGCTTCCGGCCTCTCACCTTTTCCCGGTTGATCATGTAGCGCAGGGCAACCAGTATCAGAATATTTAAAAAGACCCCGATCAGAGCGAAAAACTGGTACTGGTAAAAAGCGAAGACAGCAGTTAACAATATCGAAATCAGGATTGCCCGCTGAAACATCTGATAAGCGATCAGCCTGGAACGGGCCATGTAGACAATGCCGGTCATAATCAGGGCAGCGGTAGCGCTGGAACAGATGAATTGCGCCCACTCCGCGAAAGGCAGGTCGGCTCCCCCCGGATTAATCCAGATAACCCAGGTTGTCAGGAAAGAAGCCCCAACGACGCCTACCGAGAGTGGGACTTGCAGGTTGGGAAAGCGGCTTTTCCACATTTGCAGCAGCGAAAGCAGGATAATCACCACGGCCGTGATACCCAGAGCCATGTTCCAGGGGTAGATGATCACACCTATAGCGGCGGAAAAACCCGTAACTGCCGTGAAAGCGAAGAAAGCAATCAACACCCCGGTAAACCACCATTTCCGGACCAGTTTCTGGTAAAAGCTATCCAGACTTTGCTTCCAGCGATTTAAAATATATGGACGGCGCGAAGGAACGACACGGATGTGGAGCATCATCTCTCTGAGATACTCCGATAAAGGATTGGTCTGATCAGACTGGTTGAGTATATTCATGATAATCTGCTCGTCTTCAGCGCTCAGTCCGTTGATGCTGCCCTGTTTCATTATTTCGAATGCATTTGCCAGATTTTCATGCCGGGTCATCGGGCGGTTGTTGAATATCGCCCGGATAGCCAGATAAATCAAGATGAAAGTAACATAAATCAGGGCAATGGTCGGCTGGAAGAAATAATTGTTATCCCGGGTGATGAACTTCCCCAGTTCATCTATGAAAGCCCCGAATCCGATGCCTCCCAGCACTGCTGCCAACTCATGAGCGGGACGGCTCAGGAAACCTAAAGCTATAAATATTGCCGCCATCATCAGTAAGCCGCCCCAGAGCATGTGAGCAAAATGGAAATTGGTGCCGCCAATCTGGGGGTACCCTGTTAGAGATAAAAAGAGCCGTATCAACAGCAGCGAAGCCACTCCTGATACCAGAAAGTTCTCCAGCAGGTCCTCTCCAAAGATGCTGCGAGCGAACCTGAAATAGTTCTGAATTGGCGATTCCGGTTTATTGTTTGATTTCATGCCCATTTACAGAATGCCGCAGGGTCAAGCAATTTCCGGCTGCTGCGGCGTTCTGTAATACCATTATGACAAGCTGAAAGGATTTGTTCAATTATTAATGCAGGTTGCGGGTTACTCTTGAGCGGTTGGTCATGAAAGCGCCGGGTCTTGTAATGCGCAACGCCTGTAAATTCGGAATGGCTTATGACAAGCCGGTTATCTTCCAGAACCAAAGAATCTTGGCAGGCCCGGCAGCCCTTTACAGGAGTGTTACCTTTAACCTTGTTGAACAGGAGGGTGTCAATCCCGATACTGCGGTTCTGGCCGTATCCCGCAAAACGTCAGCCGGATACTTGCATTAATGCCACTTTGTCACAATGGCTTCTCTCTGGAAAAGCCTGACTGCAATCCTGAGGACCAGGTAGTCCACGATAAATAGTCCGATCGATAGCACCAGAGTCAAAAGTGGTGTAAACCAGACCAAACCGATCATCTGTACCGCAATTAGGGCCAGGACCGGGAGAACAATAAAGACTATCATATTCTGCGCATTTTTGGCGTCTCTGGCCTTAGATGAACCGATAACACCCAGTAAGAAGGCTAGCAAGGTCACTGCGGGATTTAACATAAAAAGGGTAATATACCAGGAAGGCGTTAAGACTGGCACCGCCATGCTGCCCCACCCCATTATTAATACCCCCAGGAAAAAGACAGCAGTACAGGCCCAGCAGACCAGAATGGCCGGTATAGCGCCCGAAAGGGCTTTTCCCATGAGCAGCTCCCACGTCCGGACCGGAGTTGCCAGCAGCGGTTCCAGGCTGCGGGACTGCTTTTCTTCGACAATGCTGAAGGTGGCGAAACTGACGGCGACCATGGTCGGGATCAGCAAAAGAAAGAATTTGAACTGACTGAGCAGGAGTACCTGTAATTGCTCCGTAGCTGTGAATGATGCCGCAATAGGTATTTCAAGAGTCAATTTCTGCATGGCGGATTGGATCAAAGAGCTGGAGATAAGCGATTCCCCACCGTATTTGTTGACCAGCCATATGATTACCAGCGGTTCGGCGACGATAATAAGCGGAAGCACGGTCACAAATAGGATATTATTTATATCACGGAAGATGACCTCCCACTCTTTGGTCAGGATGTTGCGGATGCGCTGCCGGGTCATTGCTGCTCCTTCTCCCTTATCAGGCTGAGATAAATTTCTTCCAGGGAATGGTGCTCTTCGGTTACTCCCTGAATTTTACCCCCGGCCTCGACAATGCTCTTTACCAGTTCGGGAAGGTCCTTCTGGGTATCCGTCATCTCTATTTTTAGTTGATCGCCTTCCAGAGATACGGAGAGTACCGAGTCTGGTCTGGGGATTGATTTCACGAGGTGCTCTGCGGGATTTTCCAACCTGACAGACACACGGCGGCGGAAAAGTTTCTGGCGCAAGTTCTGGGGAGTATCCAGAGCCATGAGCCGTGTACGGAAAATGGCGATGCGGTGACAGACCTGCTCGGCTTCAGCCAGGTTATGAGTGGAAAGAAAAACGGCTCTTCCCTCCCGGCTCAATGTTTTTATCATTGAGCGGACATCCTCTGAGGCCTCCGGGTCCAGCCCCGATGTCGGTTCATCCAGGAAGAGCGCCTTTGGCTCGTGCAGCAAGGCCCGCGCCAGGGCCAGCCTCTGTTTCATCCCCCTGGAATAAGCGCCCACCGGCTCATTCCGTCGCTCCCACAGCCCCATGACGCGGAGGTACTTTTCTACCTGCTTCCTGGCGTCGATGCCCTGATAAAATCCGGCAAAGTATTCCAGGTTACGATAAGCGCTGAGCCGGTTATAAAATCCGGGAGATTCCGTTAGCAGCCCTATAACCTCATGGAGTTGCTCGACCGGACTGCCAGTGCGGATTCCGGAGACAACCGCGTAACCTGATGTGGGCGCGATAATGCCGGCCAGCATGCGGATAGAGGTGGTCTTCCCGGCCCCGTTCGGTCCCAGGAAACCCAGTACCTCACCGGCCTCAACCTCCAGATTCAGGTTTTCAACAGCGGTAAGTTTGCCGAACCGGCGCGTCAGTTCATGCGCTTCTATGACAGCCAAGATGCAAAAACTCCATAAATGAATTCAATTAGTTCTCAATTATTATAGCGGATAGTAAGAAATACTAAAACCGGCAGTATAACACTCGTAATACGGTTTGAGTTTCAGGTCCCTGTTGCCCCTCCCATTATCCCGATATCTGAATATATCCCATTCCGTAGAACTCCCCATTTCCCCATTTTACTTTTCCCGGCTATTCTGATATTTATTATCTTACACAGGTCATAAGGAGAAATCATGAAATTCGAAGACGAAAGCATGGAAATACTAGCCGGAGCGTTGCGGGAATTAGAGTCCGGGTTTGCCGGTTTACCGGATATCGAATACAACTATGACTATCAGGCGCTGCAAAAAGTCATCCTGGAGGTGGCGGAGAGAATGCAGGACAATTATCCCTACTTCCATCCCTATTACGCCGGCCAGATGTTGAAACCGCCTCATCCGGTAGCCCGGGTGTCCTACATGCTCAGTCTCTGGATTAATCCCAACAATCATGCTATCGATGGCGGGCGCGCCAGCTCACAGATGGAAAAGGAAGCGGTAGCCGGGATAGCCGGGATGTTCGGCTGGGACACCTTTCTCGGTCATATTGCCAGCGGGGGCACTATGGCTAATCTGGAAGCCCTCTGGGTTGCTGGTAAGCTGAAACCGGACCGGCTGATTGTGGCTTCGGAGTTGGCCCATTACACTCACAACCGTATTTCCGAGGTCTTGAGACTGCCCTTTCAGTCTGTTCCCTGTGACAGCCAGGGCAGTATGGACCTGGACGCCCTGGAAAAAGTGCTGAAAACAGGCAGGGTCGGAGCTGTGGTAGCCACTATCGGGTCTACCGGGACCGGCTCCATCGACCCTCTTCCTGAAATGCTGCTATTAAGGGACAGGTACGGCTTCCGTCTGCATGCGGATGCGGCATACGGGGGTTATTTCACTCTGGTGGACAATTTAGGCGAGTCTGCCCGCCGGGCTTACGATTGCTTGACGCAGGTCGACTCCATCGTAGTTGACCCACACAAGCACG
>JAQULX010000097.1 GCA_028718465.1 Dehalococcoidales bacterium
CTTAAGTTTTTAAAGTGCTTTTAAGCTCAAGTTTAAGCTTGAGTGCAATGAGTTATAACCCTAATTAAGGTTATGGTTAATCTTAGTTTTTAAAAATTGTCTAAAGTCCAATGCTTAAAACCCTTATATTCTTATCCTTTTTCTGCTGATATAATGAAAACCATGCTACAGAAACTAAAAAATATCTATCCGCTTCAGTTCGAGGCGCTGCCGCTCTTCATGATTATCCTTATATTTTATATTATCCTTAGCAATTTGGGGAACTTGCCTGAGACAATCCCCACTCATTTCAACTCAGCGGGCTTACCTGACGGCTGGGGAAACAAGTACGAGATTTTTGTTTATGCAGGAGTGGGCCTTTTTTTCTACGTCTTTATTACAGGCGTCAGCGTTGCCATTGCAATAGTTCGTAACCCCACCAGCTTTATCAACCTGCCGGGCAAAACAAAAGATTCCCTGTCTTCAGATCAAGCAGACAAACTTCGCATCTTTCTGGTGCAGTACCTGTTTCTTCTGAAAACGCTTATACTCGGATTAAATGTTTATCTGGCGCACAGCAACATCGAGGTTGTCTTTCAACACATCGATAGTATCGGATACTGGCCGATGTTTTTTGTCGCGGCAATAGCAGCAGTCACCGTATTCATGGTATATAAAAGTTACCGCCTTGCTGTATCCACAAATAGTAATACCGGCAGCACACCCTATAAATGATAGATAATCTGGCCCCTTAGCTATAATTGAGGGCTACACTGCATCCAAAACAATTTTAAACCAGTTTAAATCAATCAGGATTAAAACTTAAGGGTGATGTTGGTAATTAATCACTTATTTTTCTGGCGCTTTTCATACTGGGTCAGATCATATTACACCAAATCTCTTTATATGATGGGGTAATCGAGCGATATAGTACGGAGAAAATACGTGTATTGTCTTGAAAACAGCTTGTAAACGCTGAAAATACGACTTTCCACCTATTGACAAATCTTAGCTAAGCCGCTTTAATATAACGTAATGCCTAAACCAAGAATAGAATACACTTACAAATACCTGACTTCACCGCAGGTCTGCCGCAAGCTAGGCGTCGGACGGGCTCAACTGGATGAAAGGTTGAAACGCGGTATTTTTCCACAACCCACTGTGGTGGCTCCCAGCGGCGTGCGCTATTTTGATGAAAACTGGATTAAAGTAGTCCAGGAGATCATTAAAAATGCCCCTTCAAAGAAGCTAAGTGGAGAAAGCCTCGAGTAAACCGGCGGTGAGTCCGGTCCAAAGTCATCCATTCAGGCTTTACCGGGTTTCCGGTGGGGTCCGGCGGAAATGTCCGAATTTTAGCATCTTCAAATCAGTATTTGGGAGTTAATGCCGGGCAATAGATTCGCGGAAGATATCCCATATATCTTTATATTTCAGTTGCAGATTGAAATTATACTGACTCAAAGCCCAGATATTTACCAGTCCCTGGGTCATGCCAAAGAATAACATCGCCGCCGCATCCGGATCTACTTCAGGCCGTATTACCCCACCTTTGACACCGTCTTCCAGAATAGCTTTGATCCGGTCGAGGTATTTATCAATTACCGCATAGATTTGTTTATTGAGTTTCTTGTCGCCGAGGCTGACGATTTCAGCAATTACCTGGAATGACACCCCTTTTCTTTGTTCGATAGAGGAGATGTGATCAACCATGATGTTTTCCAGTGCCCTGACAGAGTCCACATCACCGGTGTGATTCCTTTCGATATCTCCGATTAAGGCACTTTCAATATCATCAACCAAAAACGCAAGAATATCGCTTTTACTTCGGAAATGGCGGTAAATTGCCCCTTCAGAAACGCCGATCTCCTTAGCCATCCTTCTGACAGTCACATGCTCGCTACCATACCTGACAATCAATTTTCTGGCTGCGGATACTATCTGTTTCTGACGTACACTGGTATTTTCTCGCTGCGTAACCATTACCATAATATTTTACCACATACATCGGTATTATGTCTTATCAATTTTTGCTTCAATGGTAAAAGGATACCTTAGCCGCCACGGACTGCGCTGATTGATTAAGCACACCCGGAGATCTTAAAGAAGCAAAGAGGCTATAGTAGTTTATTGTTTAACCCACCAGCATCATTATGGCTACAGCGATAATAACCCCGACAATCAAAATCAGCAAAAAACCGCCCATCATTAGAAAATTCCCGAATTTGGCCCAACCCGATTTTTTGGGGCTTACTGTCCCTACTTCACCAGTTGTTTTGGGTTCCTGACTTTCTGCCATGACACTCCTCCTTATTAGACTCCAGCACCGGCTGTTCCCGGAGATTAGACGATTATCGTTTTGTCAGCCCGATAAGTTGGTGAGTATTCGTGTACATATTATGTTAGGTTGCGTTTACATACGTGTGTAAATGAATACTTATTTTATAACATACTCGTGTTCGATTGTCAATATATCCTCCAGATACGAAAAACAGTCTAATTACTGATGCCGGATGGTTCTCATTGCTATCCAGGCAGTCGAGTATTATAATCTGAAGTTAAGAATTACACCCAATATTTCAAAAGCCTGTAAAGGAGAGATTATGTCCAAGGAGATGGAAAAAAGGTTAAAAGCTCTGGAAGACCTGGAAGAGATAAGGAACCTCCATAATGAATACATCTTCTTCTTGAATAACCGGCAGTGGGATGACATGGCCGATAGTTTCACCAGTGATGCCTTCGCGGATATTCATGGACAATGTAAAGGCCGAGAGGAAATCCGCAAAGCGCTTAAAGAGCGCATCGCCAAATTAAACTCCGGAAAAGGGCGCGATTCGCACTTTGCAGTCCAGCCTGTAATATCGATAAACGGGGATCGCGCCACAGGGCACTGGCTTATGTATATCTTTATAGCCGATGCGGTAACCGGCAATGCCGGTAGATGGATTCAAAACCGCCATGATTGTGAATATGCCAGAGAGGACGGGAGATGGAAGTTCAAATCTCTGGTACTGACCTTCCCCTGGCCGCCGGAATCCGTATAAGGTCAATTGACGGTTTAAGATCCCATTCCGGCTTGTAATCTCTCTTCTGAACATGCCAGAGAAACCTGCCCTATACCGCAATAAGGGAGCCGGTTGTCAGGATTGTATTCCTGACAACCGGCTCGTGTCTGCATTGTAAAGAAAGGCAGACCGACCGTCTCTTATGTTTTACTTTTTGAGCTGACTTTTTTAGCAGTAATGCGTTTTAACACAATATCACCCAGGTAAATGTCAATGTTGGTCTTAACCTCATATTTCTGGCTCTTGTATCCGGGCGCCTCTATCTTGACGGTATATGTCTTGTCAGCCGGCAGCCCTTCAAACTCGAAATCACCGTAGTTATTGGTCAATACCGTCTTTTTCTCACCTTCTCCCTGGAGAGTCACCTTAACCCCCTCGGCACACTCATCGATATCGCCAAACACTACCGAACCGGCAATAAATCTCCGGGGCAATCCGATATACCGCACCTTCTCATGCAGCCCATACTCCGGGTGCAAAGGTTCTGCCTTGCCTGACGCGATCAACCTGGATATTTCACTATTGGGATCGCTTAAATCTCCGAATACCAGAGCGCCGGTGGGACAGGCCTCCACGCACCGGGGTTCTTTTACGCCGCTGTCCAGTAGATGAGCGCACAGAGTACATTTTTGAGGCACTTGCCGCTCTTCATTCCAGTAGATCACACGGTAAGGGCAAGTAGAAACAAGATTTTTTTGTCCAAATGCTTTTTGTGGATCAATAATGACGATACCGTCGTCTCTCCTGTATATCGCGCCATTCTGGGCTATCCTGACGCAAGGAGCGTCATCACAATGCATACAGGGAATCGCCGCATAAGCTACTTTAACCCAGGGATACTTACCCCGCTCTTTTTCCATTATCCGCATCCAGTATTGTCCGGTCATAGGTTGAGACACGGAATAAGGCGGATAGTCATTACCGCAATATTCGTCTTTGCATGCAAGGAAGCAGTTATAGCATCCGTTGCACCTGGTTGTATCTATTACCATCCCATATCTGGCCACTAATCTGGTCCTCCCACACTACGGCTATTAGTAATTGTTCATACTTCTCTTACCCTGAAACTAATAGCTGCTAACTTAGAACTCTACTAGTAGTATAATGTGTACAGTCTGTTTCAGGCAAGCTGCGAAGGCGGGAGTCCCTTTGCACTTTCTTTATTTTATATCTGGCATTTCTTATTGTGTCCTTAAATTTCTACCAGGAATTTATATAATAAATAGGAGGCCTGTTCTGCTGGAAAAGGCCGTGACCAGGCGATAGAAAACCGACCTGTATCTCCCTGTATCGAACAGATTACAGGCCCTTGACGTCAGTCTAACGAAAAATACACGCGAAGGAGAAGTACTATGGACTTAAAGAAATATGAGGTACCCGCACAACAGCTTAAGGTCCGGTGCGATCCCAATATATTCAATTTCACCTGCACCAAAGACCTGTCGCCCCTCAAAGAATTCATCGGGCAGGACAGGGCAATTCGCGGCATCGAGTTCGGCCTGTCAATGAAAAACCAGGGCTATAACATCTATGTCGCCGGGCTGTCCGGCACCGGAAAGACTTCTATAGTCAAGACATATGTAAACCGGATGGTGGATAAAAGACAGGCTGAGGGATCATATAGCCCTGACGACTGGTGCTATGTATATAATTTCCAGGAAACTGACAAGCCCCAGGTCTTTAGCCTGCCCCAGGGCAAGGGAAGTATCTTTAAAGAACAGATGACCAAACTGTTAAACCAGCTCAAGGACGACCTGATAAAGGCGTTCTCAAGCGAAGAATATAAGAACCAGGCTAAAAGCGCGGTACAGGAAGGACAGTCCCAGCAGCAGAAGATGTTCCAGGAAATAGGTGATGAAGCTCGCCGGGCCGGCTTCGCGCTCCAGATGACCGCGATGGGGCCCGTCATTGTTCCCGTGTCCGAAGGAAAGCCTATGGAGGAACAGCAATACCTGGCCCTGGATGAGGAAACCCGAAAAGAGATCGAAACCCGGCGGACCGCTCTGGTACAGAAGCTTCAGGAGGTATTTGAAAAAGCAAGAGAGATGGAGCGGAAAACCGTCGAGAAAATACAAAATACGGACAAGGCCGTAGCTGATTATATCGTATCCCGGTTATTCGATAATTTAAGCAAGGAGTACAAAGACTTTTCCGCGGTTACCAAATATCTGGCTGATTTAAAAACCTATACCCTGAATAACCTGGATATATTTAAACTTACTGGCGACCAGCAGCAACAAATGCAGGCCATGATGGGGATATCCCCTCAGATGGCCATGCGAGGTGACCCGTTCATCCCGTTCCATATCAATGTTTTCGTCGACAACAGCGATACCAAAGGCCCGCCGGTCATCACCGAATCCAACCCGAACTACCTCAACCTGTTCGGGAAGATCGAGAGGCGTTTTCTCTTCGGCGGATATATCAGCGATCACACCATGCTGAAACCAGGGGCTCTCCAGAAGGCCAATGGCGGCTATTTACTGCTGAGCGCAATGGACGTACTTCAGAACCCGGCGGTCTGGCCGAACCTGAAGCGGGCGATAAAAGACAAGGAAGCCCGTATCGAGGAACCTTACGAACAATTTGGCCTGTTTGTTCCTATCGGATTGCGGCCGCAGCCTATGCCGATCAATGTTAAAATTATTCTTATCGGCGATCCGACCCTGTATCAAATACTGGCCGCTTATGATGAAGACTTCTTCGAGATATTCAGGGTGAAATCGGATTTTGACTATCAGGTCGACCGGAGCAAGGAGAACGTATTAGGTTTCGCGGCCTTTCTCAGCGGCTGCTGTGAAGAATGCGAGGTAAGGCATTTCGATCCATCCGGTGTCGCCAAAGTGGTCGATCAGGCCTCAAGGATGGTCTCTGACCAGGAGAAGCTTTCTACGCGGTTTTCCCAGATCAAAGAGCTGGTTGAGGAATCCGCCTACTGGGCGGGAAAGGCCAACTCCGAGTTCATTACTGCTGAGCATGTGGACAAGGCGCTGGATGAAAAACGTTTCCGGCACAATTTGCCGGACGAACGCCTCAGGGAAATGATCAAGCGCGGCACCATCATGATAGATACTGAAGGGGCGGTGACGGGCCAGGTCAATGGATTAGCTGTTTACAGCCTGGGAGATATCAGCTTCGGCAAGCCGTCCCGCATTACCTGCCGGACCTACCTCGGACGGAGCGGTGTGATCAATATCGAAAGGGAATCCCAGATGAGCGGCAAGATCCATGACAAAGGCGTGATGATACTCAGCGGCTACATGGGATGGAAGTATGCCCAGGAGTATCCGCTCTCGCTTTCGGCCAGCATCGCCTTTGAGCAATCTTATGAGGGCGTGGATGGGGACAGCGCTTCCTCTACCGAACTTTACGCCCTTCTCTCCAGCATTGCCGATATACCTATCAAGCAGAGCATCGCGGTCACCGGCTCCGTGAATCAGAAGGGCGAGGTGCAGCCTATCGGCGGAATAAATCAGAAAATCGAAGGTTTCTTTGAAGTCTGCCGGGCGATAGGC
The DNA here is from genome assembly GCA_028718465.1 of Dehalococcoidales bacterium. The sequence continues at coordinate 6,557 of JAQULX010000097.1, forward strand.
TTGACTGGAGACCAGGGAATCCTGATGCCGGCCAGGAACCTGAAACATTTGATGCTGAGGGATGATGTAATTGATGAGGTCAAGAAAGGCCGGTTCCATATCTGGGCGGTCAGCACCATAGATGAGGGCATGGAGATATTGACCGGAATTGAGGCAGGAAAAAGGAAGGAAGGCGGCGGCTATCCCAGAGGCACCCTGAACTACAAAGTAGACAAAAACCTGAGAGAGTTGGCCAACCGCTTAAAATTCTATTCCTTTGCCGGGCGGGATGGAGAAGCGTCCGCCTCCTTCGTTCAGCCCACCGTCCCGGTCAAGTCCGAGAGAAAAAAACGAGCCGCCAAACAACAATAAGCCCGACAGGCGGTCTCGCCTTTTTACCGTTCAGTGCTGGTACCCGCCTTGACTGCAAGGCGGGTACCATTCGAGCGCCTGAAGCATATGAAAACGGGATACTGCCGGAAATCGCAACAGCTATAAAGCCAGGGCTGCGTCGGCGTATATCTTTTCGTTATGGAAAATCTTCAGCAGGCGGATCGCGCGGCTGTTTTCTCTTCTTAACACATCTATAAACGCAGAGGAAAGACCCAACCCGGAAAGTAAAAACAGTAGAGAGGACTCGATAACCGGGCGCAAGCGCGATCCTGCCCCGGATGAACTATTATTTATCCAGCAGGTTGTTCTCACCGGCGGGTCGAAAGTCTCCGGGACCGCTTTTAAAAATTCCAGAACCTCTACCAGATGCCGTTGTCCCGGCTCTTTGGTGACGTGGGAAACTCCCGGATCAAGAATGAGGCGTTCATTGGGGATACCTGCTGCAACTGCCGCCCCTACCAGGATAGCAGCCTTCCCCAGCATATCACGGGCATCCGCAAGAGAGGTTGGGTCGCTGACCAGGAGAACCAGGTCCGTCCTGTACCGGGCGGTTAAATACAGGATTTCCTGGATAGGCTTGGTGTCTACAGCCAGGTAATTAATTATCGGAGGGCGGCGGCAAAGTTTTATCCCGGCTTCCAGAGTTGCCGGTATGTACGAACTGAGGCACAACTGGCAATCAACGGCCTGCTGAATGGTGTCCACAGCTATCTTCATAATTTCCGGATCGTCATAACGCTGCTGCAAATTGATTTCCAGGACATCCGCCCCGGCAGCCATACAGGATTGTGCCACATCCTGCAAGCCGGGACCAGCCCCCGGCTCTCCGCCGCTACCGGTAGAAGCCCCCTGCCGCAATATAGCAGAGATGCGGGGATTGCGGGTAGTAATATTATTAGCGATGATCTGCATATTCAACCCTCCCGCATATGGTAATTTACCCGGTTTTGAGCTATTATACTTTTATTATATAGGAGAAAGACATTAGAAGAATCAGCCTACGGTCAGTTTTTTCCGGTTTTCGGACAAGCTTCGTTCTGGCGCATTTCTGCAATCACCTGGTCACAGCTCTGCCCGGACCGCTGCTGCCATTCATTAAAGATGAATTCGCTCTAAGTTATACCGAGGCAGGGCTGGTGACATCCGCTTTCACCCTTTCTTACGGCATTTCTCAGCTTCCAGCCGGGTTTCTAACCGACCGCATTGGCCCTCGCACGATGATTACCATCAGTATCTGCGGCATCGGGCTGTCGGGCTTGCTAATCGGGATCACTAACAGCTATATACTGATGCTGCTGTTTCTGGTCATGATGGGAATCGCCGGAGGCGGTTATCATCCGGCCGCACCGCCGCTTCTGGCAGCTTCTGTACCACCCCAAATCCGCGGCAAAGCCTTCGGATTTCATCTTATCGGAGGGACTGGAGCCTTTTTCCTGGCGCCCCTGATCGGCGCCGGAATCGCCGCGACCTGGGGATGGCATGAGGCATTTCTCGTTCTCGCTATTCCAACTATCATTTTCGGCATCGCTTTCTACTGGTT
>JAQULX010000098.1 GCA_028718465.1 Dehalococcoidales bacterium
ATGGAATCGAGAAAGCATTAGTCGCCAACGTGATTCAGGCCAAGGAATCGATCCGGCAATCGATCAAGAAGGCCGAGATGATGGCCGGATATCGGATGGACTCAGCCTATATCGGCGTTACCGGCAAACACATCACTTCGATGAACAACAGAGGAACTATTGCTATTACCAAGGCCGATCAACTGGTCCGCTCTGATGACTTGAAGCGTGTTCTTGATGTCGCGCTGAATGTCAAAGCTCCAGTCGACCGGAAAATGCTGCACGTTATTCCCAGGGCTTATACCCTCGATGGGCATGAGGTTAAAAATCCGGTAGGTATGCATGGTTATGAGCTTAATGTTGAAGCACACGTAATCACTGCGGCCGTTGCTTCAGTCCAGAATTTAACAAAATGTATCAGTGGAATAGGTGTTGAGATAGATGACCTGGTGCTGGAACCACTGGCCAGCGCTGAAGCTGTACTCAGCGAAGAGGAAAAGCAAGCCGGTATCTTAATCGCTGATATCGGCGGCGGCACGACCGATATTGCGGTTATGAGAGAAGGCAGTATCTATCATACTTCGGTCCTCCCGGTTGCCGGTCATCAGGTCACTCGAGATATTGCAGCGGGTCTGGGTCTCTCCTTCGAACTCGCTGAGGAAATGAAGAAGAAATACGGCACCCTTATCTTACCTGAAGAAGAGGATGCCGAGCGGACTGTTGGCGAGAACGGTCACAGCGTCTCCTATCGTGATCTGTGCGACATTATCCGGGCACGGGTGGAAGAGCTCATGCGTCTGGTGGTGCTGGAGCTGCCCCGCAATGATTATGCCAGATTGATTCCTGCCGGAATCGTAATCACCGGAGGCGGCGCTAACCTGCCCGGCATAGTAGAAATGACCCAGGCCATTACTCGCCTGCCCACCAGAGTCGGCATCCCGCCTGCTTTAAACGGAGTATCCAATTCCATGTTAACCGACCCGGCTTACGCCACCAGCGTCGGTCTGGTGCTCTGGAAGATGAAGAATGACAGCTCCGGCACTCAGAAATGGGCTTCTTCCAGACCGTCCGGTCTGCGGGGCCTTTTCTCATCCATTTTCCGGCTTTTCCGGTAAATCATTAATGGCTTAATGTTTTTGTAGATAAAAGAAGGAGAGAGCAAATGTCTAAAACAAGTTATATTCCCAGCCCTGCCAGGATAAAAGTCGTCGGTATGGGTGGAGCAGGGTGTAATGCCATAACCCGAATGGTCCGCGAGCAAATACGCGGTGTTGAATTCATTGCCATGAATACTGATTCATCTCATCTGGAGATAACCGAAGCCCCTTTGCGCATCGCTCTGGGTGAAAAGCTCACGCGGGGGCTGGGCGCCGGGGGAGACCATAATGTGGGGCGCCGGTCTGCTGAAGAGACACGTGATGAAATCAAGCAGGCAATTTCCGGATCAGACATGGTTTTCCTGGCAGCCGGTATGGGCGGAGGAACCGGCACCGGTTCCATTTCCGTGGTAGCTGAAATGGCCAAACAGTCGGGCGCCCTGACTATAGCCACCGTTACCAAGCCGTTCTCTTTCGAAGGCAGCCGCCGCATGCAGGTCGCCGAAGAAGGCATCAGCCAGCTCCTCTCCAAGGTCGATACTTTGATAATCGTCCCCAATGACCGCTTGCTGGAGCTTTCCGATAACAAGACCAGCGTGGACGGCGCTTTCAAGATGGCAGATGAGATTCTATGCCATGCCGTCCAGGCCATTGCTGAAGTGATCACCGTTCCCGGCCTGGTGAACCTGGACTTCGCGGATATCCGGGCTATTATGAAAGACGCCGGACCCGCCTGGATGTCCATGGGCCGAGGTTCCGGTCAGAACCGGGCCGTTAATGCCGCCAAAGAAGCTCTGGCCAGTCCGATGCTGGATGTGAGCATTACCGGAGCCAAAGGAGTCCTGTTCAATGTCTGCGGCGGCAGCACCCTCACCATTTTCGAAGTTAATGATGCCGCCAAGGTTATCAGTGAGGCGGTTGATCCCGAGGCTAACATCATCTTCGGTGTCAATGTCGATCCCAATATGGGGAACGAAGTCAGATTAACCCTGATTGCCACCGGATTTGCTTCCAGAGACCAGATTTCCGGCGTCCAGAGAGAAAAGGAGATCATCAAGACTCTCAAGAGTTTGAAAACCGAAGAAGACCTTTCGGTACCGGCTTACATGAGATACAGAGGTACGTACAGGCGTTCTTAGTCAATACCCTTGAACTCATAAAATAATATATCGGTTGGGAGCGGTAGACAAATAATATCCCGCCTGCCGCTCCCTTTTCAATCAGGTTTATACTGGTGGCCTCGAAACTGGGGGTTATCTGTGAAGGGTATTGAAATAGAGGATGAGCTGTGTAAGTTTATCAAGGAATTCGGGGATGATCTCAATAGCCTGGAACTCCTGTTTTTCTTCAGTCGCCATCCCAATGCACGTTTTAATCGTACTGCTGTGCTCCATGCTTTAACAGCCAGGCAATTCGACACCGGGGCTGCTTTGCAGCGGCTTATACATAAAAAAATAGTTGTCTCTTACAATGAAAACGGCGTTACGCTGTATGCTCTGACCAGAGAAGAACCCGTACATGGTCTGATATCTCAACTGGTGAATATAGACCAGGGCCAGTGGCAGGTAATTCTGGAGGATATTCTGGATGCGCAGGGGATTCCCTGAACCTTATCAGTCTATTAGCTGAGATATCGTGACAATCGGTAATGCCGATTCATTTTCTGCCGATGTCATTTGATATTACGGATTGCCCTCCTTAATCCCCACTCTCCTTCCTTGGGGATTAAGGAGGGGACAAGCCGATCCATTTTCTACAGGGCTTTTTCGTTTTCTAAGAAAATGGAAGCATATCTCCGGCAAATATTTCACCGCCAGTTGAACAAAATCCATTTGGCAGGGTTATTTCATTTTCTAATGAAACATTATCCCCCCCGCCCGGATGCTTCGTCGCTACGCTTCTCCGGCATATCACCTTTCTGGATACCAGCGAAAGCTGGTATGGATTTGAAAGAATGAAAAGACCCTGATCCATTCGAATCCCGGTATTGACCTTTACAAAAGGACGTAATATAATAGCAACCAGTTGCAAATACTATGAGTTGCGAAAATACACTAAAAAATAAAGGTTTGCGCCTGACCCCCCAGCGCCGGATGATCGTCGATATCATTCACCGCAGGACGGAACATCTTACCGCTGAGGATATCATCAACTATGTCCAAAAAAATATGCCCGGGGTAAACAAATCAACCATTTACCGCACCCTGGAACTCCTGGAACAATCCGGGTGTGTATATAAGAGCGAGTCCGGAAGCGGGACTATCTACCACCATGCCGAAGAAGGACATCATCACCATCTGGTCTGTCAGAAATGTGAGCGTACCGTGGAATGTGATGAGGACCTGTTTGCCCCGGTGGAAAAAGCCCTGTACCAGGCGCACGGCTTCCAGGTCGATTTCAAGCATATGGTTATCAGGGGACTCTGCCGGGACTGTCGGGAGAATGGATAGCCGGCGTTAATTTTTTTTAGTCTTTTTAAATGCAACTGGTTGCAGATAACAACGAGTGCAGTCTTGTCAAAAGGAGACCTTGTCTTGAATAAAACGCTGCGAGTTATCCCGGCATTTATTTTAATCCCGGTGCTTCTTGGCTTAATGATATTCAGCGGCTGTGCAACGGCTGAAGCCGCCAGGCTCAAGGTGGTCACCGGGTCTTCTCTTCTGACTTATATCGTTGAGCAGGTCGGGGGCGATAAGCTGGACGTGATAAACCTTATCCCGCCGGCCCAGCACCCCGGGGACTTCAATGTCAAGCCCGGCGATATAGAGACTCTCTCCAAAGCCGGTCTATTTTTGCTGCACGGCTGGCCGGGGGAAAAGTACGCCGACGATTTTATTGCTGCGGCCAACAATCCCGGGTTAACGGCAGTCAGAGCCGGAGTGGACGGCAACTGGATGATACCTTCCGTGCAGATGACGGCCGTCGAGAAAGTGGCCGGTATCCTGGCGCAGGCGGACAGCAAGAACGCGGCGGCTTACCAGGCAGCGGCGGAGGCCTATAAAGGGAGGATTCAGCAGAAAGAGACCGATATCAATGCCCGGCTGGGGCAGGCTGACGCAGCGCAGGTCAATGTTATTTCCTCAATCCGGCAGGCGGACTTTCTCCAGTGGGCCGGCTTTAATGTTGCTGCCACCTATATCAGTCCGGATGCCCTCACGCCCCAGGCTGTCAAAGACCTGGTGGACAAAGGCAGGGCTGCCGGAGTGACCCTGGTGGTCAATAACCTGCAAGACAGCGCCGACGCCGGGAAAGGCCTCGCGGAAGAGTTAAACGCCCGGAGCATCAACCTTTCCAATTTCCCGGGGGGTATGGACGACACAGAGACCTGGGAGAAGACGATCGACCGGAATCTCGATATCCTGCTGGAAGCCGTGTCCGGACAGCCATGATTCAGGATTGAGCTTAATGAAGAAAGGATTTTCGTAAGTAACGGCGAGACAAATGAGAAATGGAGGTTGGGCTTAACCAGCGCCGACCGGAAATTACAGGACCAAACTATATGAATGATATAGTGATCAAGATTGAAAATGCAGTAGTATCTTACCGCGAAGATGTCGCCCTGCGGGGGATATCCCTGGAGGTAAGAGCGGGAGAGTTTATCGGAATCGTTGGACCTAACGGGGCGGGCAAGACTACCCTGCTCACCGTTATCAACGGGCTGGGCAAGCTGGTACGGGGCAAGGTGAGCGTCCTGGGACATCCTGTTGTACCGGGCAACGGACACGGTCTCCGCAAGCGGGTGGGATATGTAGCCCAGCTCCAGAATATCGACCCCCGGATGCCTCTGAATGTGCGTGAAGCGGCTTTGATAGGCCGATACGGCCGACTGGGCTGGCTGAGGATTCCACAAAAGAAAGACTGGCAAATCACGGACCGTATGCTGGACCTGGTCGGCATGACGCCGCTGGCCCGGCGTCCTATCGGTCATCTTTCCGGCGGGGAGCAGCAGCGCGTCGCTATTGCCCGCTGCCTGGCCCAGGAGCCGGAGTTGTTCCTTCTGGATGAACCTACGGCTTCACTGGACTGGAGAGCCAAAACGGATATTCTGGAACTGGTCAAGAGAATCCATGACCTGAGGCAGTTGACTACCCTGTTCGTAACCCACGATTTAAGCTCGCTGCCTTTGACTTGCGACCGTGTTATTTTAATGAAAGACGGGCTTATCTGGAAAGAAGGCCCTCCCCGGCAGGTGCTGACGGACGAGCACCTTTGCCAGCTTTACGAGCTTCCCCTGTCAGCGGTCAGGCAAAGGCGCGCAGAAGGGGTTGGAGTCTAGAGGAACGGAGACGTTTTTGGAGTTACTGGGCTACCAGTTTATGCAGAATGCTATCCTGACCGGGTTCCTGGGAGGCATTGCCTGCTCGGTTATCGGAGTCTTTGTAGTGTTGCTGCACATGCCCTTCATCGGAGTCTGCATGTCGCATGCTGCTTTTGCCGGAGCGCTCCTGGGATTATGGCTGGGATTCGATCCCATTCTGGGCGCCTTCATTTTCAGCCTGGCGGCGGCTGCCATCGTCGGTCCTCTGGCTGACCGCGGGGACCTGAACCCGGAAAGCTCGATCGGGGTCATTTTTTCTCTGATGCTGGGCGTTGCCTTCCTCTTCATCGGGCTGATGCCGGGAACCAAGTCCGCAGCCCTGGAACTGTTCTGGGGCAACATCCTGACCAATACCCGAGGCGACATAATACTGCTGGGAATCGTAGCGGCTGTAATCGTGATTCTGGTTGTACTGTTTTACAAAGAGATACAGGCTACTGTTTTTAACCGGGATATCGCTCTGGCGGTGGGGATTCCCTCAGCCCTGGTATTATATGGTATCCTTTTTCTGACAGGAGCCGCCATTACCGTTTCTCTGCGCTCCATCGGCGGGCTCCTGATTTTCAGTTTGATCCTGAATCCTGCGGCAGCCGCCTATCAGCTCACCTACAGCCTGAAGCGCCTGTTTCTGCTCTCCGCCGCCTTCGGTGTGCTGTCCTGCTGGCTGGGGCTGGTCTTCTCCAGTCTTTTCAATTTTCCCAGCGGGGCTACCATCGTGATCGTTTCCTCCCTTATCTTCCTGCTGGCAGCGGTATTTTCGCCGAAGCGAAAGGTCAAAGGCTGGCGCAGAAAAACTGATCCGGAGATAATAGAATGACTCGAGAGTATTTCAACCGAATGGCCGCGAAATGGGACGACTGCGTGGCTGAGAAAGACGCCGCCAAGCTGGAGGGACTGGCCGAAAGCCTGGATATCCTGCCGGGGGAGACGGTCCTGGATGTGGGAGCCGGGACGGGCGTCTTTGCTCCCTATCTACTCCGCAAGATCGGCTCTCACGGGAGGCTGGTCTGCCTGGACGAGGCAGAAGAGATGCTGCAAAAGGCCAGGGAAAAGAAGCTGGCCGGAAATATCGAGTATGTCCGGGCGGATATCGCCGGTTCACGGCTGGAAAGCGGTATTTTTGACGCTGTGGTGTGCTATTCCAGCTTCCCCCATTTTTCGGATAAACCGCTGGCTCTGAAAGAGATATTCCGGATGCTTAAACCGGGCGGTAAATTGTTTATCTGCCATACCTCCAGCCGGCAGACAATCAACCATATTCACAGCCAGATCCCCGAAGTGCGCGGGCACCTGATCCCCGAAGAGGACCTGATGCGACGGTGGTTGTCCGCGGCAGGATTCGCCGGAATCAGTGTTATCGACAGCAGCGACAGGTATCTGGTGGAGGCCTTGAAAGATAGTTAAGGTTGCAGCCGGAAGATAATTAAGATACATTTATTTATATGAAAAACTCCGGAACCTCCTGGCACACCCTTACCGCAGAGGAAGCGATATCCAGAACTCGTTCCCGCGAATCCGGCCTGACCGATGAAGAAGTCCGAGAGCGGCTGAGCCAGTACGGGCCCAACGAGCTGACGGGCGAAAAGAAAACACCTCTGTTTAAAGTATTCCTGAGACAGTTCCTCAGTCCTTTGATATATGTTCTGCTGGCCGCCGCCGTGATCTCCCTGGTATCTCAGTTCTTAACCGGAGAGGAACATTTCATAGAGGCCATCGTCATTTTTGCGGTCATTATTTTAAATGCCGTGATCGGGACCTTCCAGGAGACGCAGGCCGAGAAAGCGATGGAAGCGCTGCTGGAGATGGCTGCCCCGAAAGCAAAAGTAAGGCGCAGCGGCAATATCGAGACCATCCTTTCCCGCGAGATCGTTCCCGGCGACATCATCTATTTTGAAGCCGGCGATAAGGTCCCGGCCGATGTCCGGCTCCTGGAAAGCGCCAATTTGAAGGTCAATGAATCAGCCCTGACCGGAGAGTCCGTTCCTGTCGAGAAGCAACTGGCTCCGGTGTCTCCGGACTCCGTTATTGCCGAGAGAGTCAATATGCTCTTTATGAGCACTACTATCTCCAGCGGGCGAGGTTCGGGCGTAGCGGTGCTGACCGGCATGGAGACCGAAATCGGGAAGATTGCTACCGGGATCAGAGAGGTCAAGCAGGAAGATACGCCTCTACAAAAAAATATTAAAAGACTCAGCCAGTACCTGGTGTTTGTTTTCCTGGGTGTAAGCATTCTCCTGGTTGTAGTCGGTTTACTTCAGGGGCTGGAGCTGTTCGATCTGTTCCTGCTGGCTATCGCCGCGGCGGTAGCTTCCATCCCGGAGGGCCTGCCGGCGGTAGTGACCGTGGTGCTGGCGATCGGCATGCGGGCCATGGCGCGCCGCAATTCCATAATCCGCAAACTGGTAGCTGTCGAAACCCTGGGTTCGGCGACAGTTATTTGTTCGGACAAGACCGGGACATTGACCCTGAACCAGATGACTGTCCGCCGGATTTATACTGACGGCAGGTTCGTTGAGATTACCGGGGAAGGCTACGAGCCAAAGGGCGAGTTCAGGCAGGACGGGGAAACAATCGACCCGGCTGAAGACCGGCAGATCGGTCTCTTGCTGCGGGCGGGAGCGCTGTGCAATGATGCTTCCATTACCCTGAATAAGGGAAAATACGGAATATTCGGCGATCCCACAGAGGGGGCCCTGGTAGTGGCGGCCGCTAAAGCCGGCCTGAACAAACCTGATCTGGAACAAGCCTACCCACGGGAGGACGAGCTTCCATTTGCCAGCGAAAAGCAGTACATGGTCACTCTGCATTATATGGCTACTCTGCATTCGGAAGAGGGACACAAGACCGCCTTCGTCAAAGGCTCGATAGAGAAAATTCTGACCTACAGCACGCATATTCTGAAAAACGGCCGGCGGGAAGCGCTGACTGCGGATGATTCCGCTGCGATATCCGCGGCCGCTGAAGGGATGGGCCAGGATGCCCTGCGCGTGATCGCCCTGGCTTACCGCGATTTTCGTGAGAAGCCGGACAAATTGACGGATGCGGATGTCCAGGACA
>JAQULX010000099.1 GCA_028718465.1 Dehalococcoidales bacterium
GCGTACCCAGCGAAGCAGGTTATCATCAAAAGGCTGAGTGTGGAAGATAATCCCGGATGAATTGACCGCCCGGTATTCGCTGTCCATCCCGGTAACCATTACTTCCTGGGTGATAAAGACGCTGCCAAAGGCAAAGAGGCCGACGGCAATCGCCAGTACAACCAGGACCGTCTTGGTCTTGTTGCCCCATAAGTCGCGGATAACTTTATGCCAGCGTGGAGTTAACATCTCGGTTCTCCTCTATTATCTCTCCATCCGCAATAAGTATCGTCCGGGTAACTTTTTTAGCCAGGTCTCTGTCATGGGTGACCATGACAATGGTTTTCCCGCCGGCTACCAGTTTCTCAAAAAGCGCGAAGACAATGGCCGAGGTCCGGGAGTCCAGGTTGCCGGTCGGCTCATCCGCCATGATAATCGGCGGGTCATTGGCTAAAGCCCGGGCGATAGCCACCCTTTGCTGTTCGCCGCCGGAGAGCTGGGAAGGCAGTTTATCGGCTTGCCCGGCTACGCCTACCATATCCAGCAGCTGAAGCGCCCGCTCCTTCCTCTCGCGCTGGCTGTAAAGATTGCAGAAGTCCATCGGCAGCATCACGTTTTCTATCACCGTTAAAATCGGGAGAAGCTGGAAGAACTGGAAAACGATGCCCAGATTATGACCGCGCCACTGCGCCATCCGCCCTTCGCTCAAAGTATGGATAGAAGTATTCGCTACCAGGACGTCTCCTTTTGTGGGCCGGTCTATGCCGGTGATCATATTGAGCAGAGTAGACTTCCCGCTTCCTGATTTCCCAATTACTCCCACGAACTCACCGCTGCCGATGGAGAGATTGATATTTTTCAGAGCCAGAAAGTCGCCCGCCTCAGTCTTATAGGCTTTCGCCACGTCTTTCAGCTTTATCAGGTAGTCATCAGCCTGACTGCCCTCTCTTTCCTTGATGGAAAACCTTTTGGGTAATATCCTAAACATCGCCGTGTCCTTCTCCGGATTTTTTCTTTTTTCTGCGAGCTATACCCCGCTCAACCTGGCATTGGTTTCTTTGACCGACCGGCTTACCAGCTCGCCTTCCTCAAGGCCGCTGACAACCTCGGTTACGGTCCCGTCACTGATTCCCAGAGTCACCGGCCTTTCTTCGACTTTTTCATTTATAATGACATTTACCACATTCCGGCCCTGGCTGTTACGTTTAATAGACTTGTTGGGGACCAGTATCACATCTTTTTTCTCCATTGAAATGATATCTACATTGGCGCTCATACCCGGTTTGACTTCCGCAGGCGGGGCGCCGGTAAACCCGACTTTCACCGAGTATACCACCACGCCGGAGTTCTGGGGTTTGACCACGGGCATCACCGAAATGGCTGTAACAGCCCCTTCGAAGCGCCGGTCAGGAAGAGCGTCCAGAGTAATAATTGCCTTTTGATCGAGCTTGATTCCGGCTACGTCGATCTCATCTATCTCGGTTTCAATTTCCAGGCTGCCGGGGTCTACCATGTAGACCGGTACACCGGCGTCCAGGCTGGAGGCACTGAAATATTCGCTTTCTTCGATTGTCAGGTCAGCTACAATCCCATCGAAAGGAGCTATGATGGAAGCTTCCTGCAACTGTCCCTGAGTATACTCGACCTGTTTCCGGGCCTGCTCCAGCGCCCGCTCCGCCTGGACTACTCCTTGCCGGGACTGTTCGACATTGGCTTTAGCCTGTTCGATGGCTTTCTCAGCCAGCAAAACCTGCTGCTGCTTCATGCGGACATCATCTACTACCAGCCGGTCGTAGCGCTGCCCCCCGATAGTAAAGGACTTCACCTCATAAGGGGCTACTCCGGCATATTCATCCTTGGCCAGCAAGTCCTGGAGCTTCTGGTTCTGTTCGGCCAGTTCGAGATTCTTCTGCCGGATGGATTCATTAAGGGCCTTTGCCGAGGTGCTGTTGCCGGTAGCCTGGGCCTGGGAGCGGTTGACTTCCATGACCTGGATCTCCCATTCAATCTGCATGATCTTGTCCTTGATATCACTGACAGCCTTGATCTGGTCCAGGGCAAACTGGGCTGAGTACAGGTCCTGAGCGGCCCTGGCTTCCCCAACCTCGGCCTGGATCAGCGCCAGTTTGCCCTGCGTTAAACCTCTCTCAGCCTGGGCTTCGGCTGTCCGCGCTTCTGAAAAGGCCAGCTCCAGCCCATCGGTATTGAGTTCAGCCAATATCGCACCTTTAGCAACAGCATCACCTTTTTGTACAGTCAATTTTTCAACCTTACCGGCTGTGCCGAATGACAGCCTGACGTCACTGGCATAGCCGGTTTTCCCGGTCCCGTTCACCTTAACGGTTAAATCTCCCCTCTCTATAGTTACCTGCTGTTCAGCCATGACCTGATTGTCTGCATGGCCGCAAGCGGACGAGCCAAGTAAAATCAACGCGAATAACGAAATGACGGCGACCCTCAAGAATTTCATGTATTTCCTCCTGCTTTCTGTCTGATACCAGAGTTACTCAGTTCATATATCTGATATTAATAGGAAACTCTTTCGGAGACGCCCTGCAACAGGGGGGATTGTCAGTTGGACGGAGGGTGGGTTTTCAACTGGCCGGATGGCCAGGTTAGTTCAGGGGGAAAGTGGGAGGATTGAACAAAAGCAAACAGGCCCGCTTGCGGGCCTGTTTGCCTGGACTGTTCGCTTTTGTCTTAATATTTCCCTTCGGCTACATTAACAATCAACTGGATTAATCTTACCAGAGCCCCGATTCCGAAGCCGATTGCCATTATGATCAGGGTGAAAGTTACTCCTATCGTAACCCAGTGGGCGGTATCCGAGCCGGGGAGAGAACTGAAATCAAATGGGAATATGGATAAAAGAGAAATAACGACGACGACAGAGAAGATGTCCAGGAAAATTTGCAGCGCCTGGCGCAGAACATATTTATCAATAGCTATCAAAACCGCGTGGGATATTATACTCAGCACAAGGGCGGCAGTTAACACAGGCAGCCAGGAATTGAAATCGGAGGTTATCAAGGTATGGACCTGCCAGGTGGTTTCGCCGCCGGAGGTGACAGGTTCATACCATGCGATATATCGATTGTAAAAATTAAAAAATATCAGCAAGGCAATGCTCCAGGCGATAGCAAAAGCGGAGGCGGTGATTCTGCCGTCCCTTTCCCTGTCCGAATAGTATCTGTCTCTGAATACAGCAGCTTTACTCAATCCTGCGGAAGAGGAGGCTGCCGGCGCCGCCGCAAGTGCAGACGCTTCCGATGGAGGTATATTATCAGCGGGGCCAGGCTGGGACCCGGGCTGCGGCTTTGGGCCCATGGACTCATTGGTCAATCGTTCGGCGAGGTTCCCTGCCAGGGGCATTTTAAAATATTCTCCATTCAAGGCCTTTATCATGAGTATGATCCATAAAATAAATGCCGTGATCCCGATGATTGTGCCGAAAAACCGTCCTACCACGGGGAGATTGCCGAAAACCGAGGCAACCAGGGTTATGATCCCGAATACGATGATTGACTGGAGGGAGTGAAAACGGACAAAGCGATTTTTCTGTTCCAGTACCAGGAATACGATCCCGCTTATCCATACGCCTACATAGCACAACAATGCAGCGACTTGCGGGGTGAGGTCTTTTAGCGTCATGGATTCATCCGGTCGATTATTCTCCGCGCCGTCACTTTTCATACATCATTCCTCCTGAATAATGATATATTACTACGAAAATCCATTCCGGTGAAACCGGCTTCGCAGCGCGACATGGGTCTATTAGTTTTTCAACGGGGCAGCATTACCCCCGCCCTGCCCGGTGGGGGGGAATTGTGATTAATGATTCATGATTCACTCAACTTACGCTTATGGCAGCCAGGGCCGGGTCACCCGCGGCCTGCGCAAGTAGATAAGGTGACCGGGGCCTGCTCGGCCGGGGCTCAGCCGACCCTGGCTCATGACCCATTGATTAAGGAAGGGGAAAGGGGCCACCCCTCCCTGAGCAACTGTCTTGATGCTTCGGCCTGCAAAGGGCAGGCCGAAGCATGACACCATTATGGGCCTCCAGCATGACAGGAGAGAAGGGGCGTGGATTCTCCATGTCAAGCATGGAATGACGGGCTAATTGAGCAGGACTAAATTTAGAGCTAATCATTCATTTCATCATTAATCAGTTTGGAAGCCCCGCTGACATTGACTTTACTCAGAATCGGGTTGCCCAGATAATGGAGAGAAGAAGCCCCGGATAAATCCACACTCAGGGTCTTCGAGGTGTAAATGGTAACCTGACTGGCCCCACTGACGCTGGCGGTAACATCCTGCATTTGGAATTCGGGCGATCTCATGTGACTGGCTCCGGAGATTTCGATATTGCTGGTCCCGGCAGAACCGATTATCTCACACCGGCTGGCGCCGGACACCTCGATCCTGGTATTTTGCGCTCGAAGGTTTCCTGTAAGCCGGCTGGCGCCGGAAATCTCTATCTGAGTCTTCCCGGTTTCCATGTCTATCTCTAACTGGCTGGCTCCGGACTGATCCATCTGGAATTCGCCGGTCGATCTAAACCCTCGGGCGCTGCCTTTGCTGGCTCCGGATATCACCAGTTTGCTCAACTCGGGCAGCGTGATCGCCGCTTTTATGCTGGCATTGGTAAAACTACCTGACTTGAGGCGGATTTCCAGGGTATTCCCGGACTGGCGGATATCCAGTTGCGAAAAAACGCTCTCCTGGGCCGTTATAGACAGGCTATATGATTCGGACTGGTTGATTTCAAACTCAATAGCGTTGCTAATATCTATACTGTTAAACCCCTGATACGGATAATCTCTGGTTTCCACCGGCCCGGTGGCAGTAAAATAGCCTATACTGAAACATCCCGCCAGCGGCAAGCACAAAACAATGACTATAGCAACTATCAATAAACACTTTTTACTCATCTACCCCTCCTATGCAGGAGCCTGGAATTTTTTATTGTCAGTTGAACACGACGAATGCAGAGCACGGTTTTTAAAATCGGAGACAGATTCAGTTATTTTGCCGCAGCGCAAGCAATACCGGTAAGTCTTACTGTAGCATATATCGATATACGCATGTCCCTGAAACAAGCAGTGCGCCATCTGGATAATCCACATCCTGAACCTCCGGTTTCATTTGCTAATTCTAATTATAAAGCAAGAATTTCCGGAAAGAGCCCTGCATAGGATCGGATTGTTGGTGGGACAACCGGCGAGTATATAACCTGGCCATTTGGCCAGGTTATATCAGGTAAGAGACTATCTTTTAAATTGACTATTGATCAGTCAGCCTGTAGGATTTAGAAAGAATGCATTTTCTGGACGACGGAGAGAAAGGGATATGCTCAGAAAGTACAGTGTCATATCCGGACTACTACTGGCATTGGTTGTCGTGAATTTACTGGCGGGATGCCGCAGCACTGCCGAAAACAAGCTGGAACAGGTGACTCTTCAGGTTAACTGGTATCATGCGGTAGAATTCGCAGGTTACTATATGGCTGAATCGAAGGATTTTTACCATGATGCCGGATTAGATGTAAAAATTCTTGAAGGCGGTCCCACCGTCCAGGCCCGGAATTTAATTCTGGATGGAAGAGCTGATTTCGCGATCGCTTCCTTTGATGAGCAGAAAGACCTGCTGGCGGAAGGTAAACCTTCAGTAGCCGTAATGGCTGTTTTTCAGATCCCGCCGATGGTAATGTTTTCTCTGGCGGATTCAGGCATAAAAGAACCCAGGGACATGATCGGCAAACGGATCGGGATTAAAAATGACTACTGGCGGGAAGTCTTCCGGACAACTCTGACCAATGCCGGTATCGATTCATCCGGAGTGGTTGAAGTAGATGTTCCTCCGGATGCCCAGGCAATGCTGTATAATCGTGAAGTGGATGTCTGGATGGGGTATGCTCATGACGAGCCTATCCGGGCTGAAGCGGCCGGATATCAGGTCGTCAATATCTACCCGGCCGATTACGGAGTTGGAGGATACGAAGGCCTGCTTTTGACCAACGCGTCCACCATATCTCAGAGAGGCGATATGGTAAACCGTTTTGTCAGGGCCAGCCAGCAAGGCCTGCAATATGCACTGGAACATCCTGATGAGGCAGCCCAGGAAATGACCCGGTGGAAAGAAGGCGAGAACCTGGAATATTACAAGATGGCCGTCCGGGCATTAATCCCTCTGGTAGATGTTCCCCAGGCCGGTGTCGGTCATATTGATGCGGTACGCTGGGAGCAGTTGATAGGTCCGTCCTATAATACCGAAATACCGGGGTATACAATGCAGTTCCTGACGAGTGACCGGTAAAAGGTAATGCCGGATTTTGCCCGGTCCTGTCCGGCTGCCGGCAGCAAAAAGGCCGATTGAAAGAGTGATCCACCACTATGAACGATAAAAATGGAGCAGGCAAAACAACAAGTCCTTCCGTCCCTTTCACCCGGAGAATCGGGCGCATAATACCTGCGGTGAGATTCAACACAATTCGCGCCCGGCTGACCATAGCCTCCATAGTGATGGTGCTGGTAGCTGTGATCGCTATCAGCAGTGTAACGTTTGTGGTGGGAGTCAGGGAAGGAAGACAGCGCGTAATCGATCAGCTTGAGTCCGTGGTCACCCTGAAACAGGCGGAAATAAGGTCCTGGGTGAACGGAATAAGCATCAACCTGGATATCGTGACCTCAGACTACGGAGAACTGAATGATATTTTAACCCTGACTGACGAATCCGCGGACGCCGAAGAAAAGCGAACAGCTTACGACAGGTTGTATTCCCGATTTAACTGGGCTGTCGATAGCATGGGGCTGTTTGATGAGCTGTTTCTTATGGATACCAGCGGAAGAGTGGTGCTGTCTACCAGCCAGTCTCATGTGAATGAGAAGCATACCATTTATGACTATTTTACCGAGGGACAAAAAGGTCTTTATATCCAGCAGCCTTCATATTCGCTTTTCCTGAAAAGGATGGGGGTGGTCGCTTCTGCTCCGGTTACCGATAATGGAATATTGCTGGGAGTGATAGCCGGTCGGGCCAGTCTGCAAAGCCTGAATGATATCATGATCGAACGCGCCGGTCTTGGCGATACCGGCGAAACCTACCTGGTAGGAACAAACCACCGGCTACTGACTGATCTGCGCGATGAGGCTTATACAATCCCGGTGACTTATGTCCGGACCAGGGGAGCAACAGCAGCCATCGATCAGCATTTGAATGGGTCCGCTAACTACAAAAATTACAGCGGGGAGAATGTCATCGGGGTCTACCGCTGGCTGCCTGAGCTAAAAGTAGCCCTTCTGGCAGAACAGGAGGAAGGGGAAGCCCTGAGCGCAACCAGCCTGGCCATGATGATCACCGGTCTCGTCTCCCTGGCAGCGTTGATACTGGTAATAATAGCGGTCGCCTACCTGACCCGGAGTATTGTCAGGCCGCTGGCCGAGATGGCTTCCACAGCTAAATTGATCGCTGAAGGGGACCTGGACAAAACTGCCAGGATTGAAAGAGACGACGAGGTGGGAATTGTCGCCGGCGCTTTTAACAGTATGACCGCCCGCCTGCGCGATCTGGTGCGCAGCCTGGAACGAAGAACCGACCATTTAAAAGCTATTAATGATACCGGGCGTCACCTCAGCTCCTTATTGCATTTAAATGAACTATTGCCTTATGTGGCATCTTCACTTCAGAAAAGCTTCAACTATCACAACGTGGGAATTATACTGGTAGACCAGAAAACAGGTACTCTGTCGCTCAGGTCCCATGCCGGGGCCTATGAAGGCGGGCAGGATGTCTCCAAAGGGACATTCGATGCTAAAAGCATCGTCAGTACGGTGGCGCAAACAGGGAAAGTCCTGGTGATTAAGGATGTTTTAAAAGATCCACAGTATCGTTCCGAAGGGGCCGGTAATACACGCGCCGAGTTAGTAGTGCCTATCAAGATAAGTGGCAGATTAGTCGGCATCCTGGATATCGAAGAAGACCATACCGATGCTTTCGATGACCTGGACGTCTTCACTGCTCAGACCCTGGCCGATCAACTGGCTATCGCGATAGAAAACGCTCATCTGTATGAGCAGGCCGAAGAACTGGCTACACTGAAAGAACGGCAGCGTTTGGCCCGGGATTTACATGATGCGGTCAGTCAGACTTTGTTCTCCGCCAGCCTGATTTCCGAGGTCCTGCCGAGACTCTGGGAACGTAATCCGGATGAAGGGAAAAGGCGGCTGGAGGAAATCCGCATGTTAACCCGCGGAGCGCTGGCTGAAATGCGCACGCTGTTACTGGAGCTGCGGCCGGCTGCCCTGGCTGACGCCAATCTCGGCGATCTTCTCCGCCTGCTGGGCGATTCCGTCACGGGCAGGGCCAGGATACCGGTAACGGTTAGCATTGACGGAGACTGCCC
>JAQULX010000100.1 GCA_028718465.1 Dehalococcoidales bacterium
TCACGGATGACCAGTTCGACCAGTCGCGTTTTAGTGCCTATGTAGAACTTCAAAGACCGCGTATCAAACAGGCTGTCGTAAATCATAAATTCACTTTAACCGACTTTTCCAAGTGGGTAATGGACGGATTGATTTCGCCTTTGAACATGGTCCGGCAATTGCCTCGGATTCTGGAAAATCCGAAAAGTCGCGCAATGTTTCTGAAGTCTGGCGCGCAAGAAGCTATGAAGTTGTTGGAAGTGCCGGTTATGATAGACGCATTGAAAGATGTCTCACTCGAGGAACTGGCGCGAGAACTAAGCCGGCGTGTTATGAGCATGACATATTCTGAGCTCCAAAGGCTTCGTGCGAATGTGGCAGGTGATGAAAACGCTGTATTATGCGAGGCACGCGATCAGTTAGAACAAGTATGTAAGGACATCGCGGCGGATGAATAGATGGCAGAATCCAACATCCATATTAGGCTTGTGACCGCGCTAGTCTCGTGGATTGCCGCGAAGTATTTCCGAGGCGAGCGTGGCTCATTATTGATTGATTCTCCAGAAAGCCCAGCGATAGCAAAGCCGCCTAGAATATGTGACTATGTGCCGGATGTGATTGGACAAGGCTTACCAAGTGGCGCTGTTGTCATCGGCGAAGCCAAGACTGCCGGGGACTTGGAAAATCTTCACACTTGCGAACAGTTGGAGATATTTCTACGGTACTGCGCCGCCAGGCCAGGGTCTGTATTTGTCTTTGCTGTGCCATGGCACATGAACAGGTTTGCTCGGGCTCTACTTAAGAACATTATTCGAAGGTGTGGGTACGAGGGAGTTTCTACAGAGGTTCTAGAAAATCTCGAAGGCTGAGACTTTCTTAGAAAGAGGCTGATATGCAGCATATTCACCTGAAGATAGAACCAAAGCTGGACAAAAGACTTCAAGCCTTTGCATATCAGGCGGAAGCAGTCAACGCTGTTCGTGATCTCGACTTCGCGGCCGTCTTCCACGAACAAGGGCTTGGAAAGACTAAGATTGCATTAGATATTATTCTTTACTGGCTAGAGACAAGGGCGATAGATACTGCTCTGCTGATAGTCAAAAAGGGGCTTGTTGCAAACTGGGTGAAGGAGATTAAGACACATACCTACATAACGCCACGGCTAATCACACAAGACCGGCGGGCCAATTACTATGCCTTCAACAGTCCGGCTAGGCTAATGTTGACTCATTACGAGGCAATGAAGGCGGAGAGGGAGAGGTTTCGACTTTTTCTGAAGGCAAGGAGTGTGGGGGTAATTCTTGACGAGTCGGCGAAAATCAAGAACCCAGAATCGGAGGTGACCAAAGTGCTTTTTGATCTTGCGAGTCTTATGAAGAAACGAGTGATCATGACTGGTACCCCTGTGGCAAATCGGCCATATGATATTTGGGCTCAGATATGGTTCCTTGATCAGGGGAAGGCTCTCGGACAAGACTTCGGAGGGTTCAAGTCAAGCGTCGAACTGACCAACGATCTTTGGGACGACCTGCCAGCACAACAACAACTAGAAAAGAAACTGGATGGGATTTTTAAGAAAATTACAAGTTTCTGTGTTCGTGAAACAAAAGCCCGTGGCGTCATCACACTTCCCGATAAGGTGATTAAATCTCTTCCTGCGATATGGGAGACCAGGCAATATGAACTATATCGGCAACTGCGCGACGATCTGCATGCAGTGGTTGTAAAAGAAGGAATTCCTAAAGAAGAAAACGCGGAGTCAATCCTGAAGAGGTTGCTTCGCCTAGTGCAGGTCGCTTCGAATCCGAAACTTGTGGATGAGAGTTATAATGCGAACCCAGGCAAACAAGAAGTGGTAATAGATCTCGTCGGGCGCATTCGAGATGCGGGTGAAAAGTGCATCGTATGGACCTCTTTCACTGAAAATGTAGACTGGTTAAGCCGGGAGTTGCGGGTGCATGGCGCGTGCCGTGTTCATGGAAAATTGACGATGGAGGAGAGAAACAAAGCCGTCGAACGTTTTCTTTCCGTGGAAGATTGCCGAGTACTCATTGCGACGCCCGGCGCCGCGAAGGAGGGGTTAACCTTGACTGTGGCGAACCACGTCATCTTTTACGACCGTTCCTTCAGCCTTGATGACTACTTGCAAGCTCAGGACCGAATCCACCGGATTTCACAGAAGAAGACATGTCACGTTTACAACCTGATCATGAAGAACTCAATTGACGAATGGGTTGATATTCTGCTACATAGTAAACAATTAGCTGCTCAACTAGCGCAGGGAGACATATCGCTTGAGTTCTATAAGAGTCAGATGTCATACGAATTTGGCGATGTCCTGAGGGGCATTCTGGGGATTGATGGTAGAAAATAAAGGAGAAAGAGATGAGCGCTGAAAGTTGGACCGATGGGACACTGACACTGAGCGGGAAGGAGATGCCTATTCGTACAGGTTTCCTTCGGGTGGGCGAATTGAAGTTCTATCCTCAGAATCCGAGATTATACTCCATCGTCTGCGCTGGGGAAGAGGAGCCTTCCCAGGCGGTTATCCAGAAGAGACTGGCGGCAATGGACCATGTCAAGCAGTTGGTCCAGTCAATTCGCGCCAATGGGGGACTGACAGATCCATTGATTGTTCGCGATGGTGATTATGTGGTTTTGGAAGGAAACAGTCGGCTCGCGGCCTACCGACTTCTTGAAGGGAACGACCCCATCAAATGGGGCAAGGTTAAATGTACACTGTTGCCAAAAAATATTAGCGAGAGCATGGTCTTTGCCCTCCTCGGTGAATATCATATCATTGGGAAGAAAGACTGGGCACCTTACGAACAGGCTGGGTATCTTTATCGCCGCTACAAGCAACACGGCGTCGAACCGGCCAGGATGGCTGAGGAAATGGGGCTTTCAACAAAGATGGTCGGACATCTCATCGACATCTACTCCTTTATGATTAAACATGGCGATGACGTAGTCGAGAGGTGGAGTTACCATGACGAGTTTCTCAGCCATCACTCGATTGCAAAAGCGCGCGAGGAGTGCCCTGAGCTTGACGGTGTCTTTGTTGAAAAAGTGAAAAGCGGCGAGATTCCCAAGGCGGTAGATGTTCGTGATAAACTGACGAAAATCGCCGCAGTTGGTGGAAAAGTGCTCAAAACCTTCGTAACCGGTGAAGGCAATTTTGAGAGTTGTTATGACAGGGCAGTCGCTCGCGGAGCCGATAATGTGTGGTATAAACGGCTGAACAAGTTCCATGAACAACTTTCTGACCCAGACCTTAAAGACATATTTCTGGACATGAACGAGGCTCACCGGAAAAAGTGCGTGTTCGAGATGAAGAAGATCAAGCATATTTTGGACGGTCTGCTTTCGAAACTATCCTGACCTATCTCTGCTAACAATTCGTCCTCGTTTTTTTTCTGTCGTTTTTTATTGACCATATCCGGCATATTGCAGTATTATTCTGCAATATGCATCAAAAAACTGCATTTATTGAGATTGATGGTGTCGCAGGCAGATGTGGTGCTCGGGAAGTATTTCTCGGCTTTGCGCCAGCGAATATTCTTTGTATGTCTTCTTTTGCTGATGTTTTGAACGAAGACACGGGCGCAGGTTATCAACGTCCACGTAACCGGATTCATAGTCTAGACTTCAAGCGTTATATCTCCCAGCCCGACTCCTCTACGATTCCCCTCACATTCAATCTGAGAAAGGAAATGCAGAAGGATTGGTCTATAATCCGGATGTCAAATGGACAAACTAAACTAAAATTAAGACTGGGTGTTCCATGCCTTGCCCAGGTTGACTGCCAACACCGACTGGGAGAAATGAAAGAAGAAGAAACTCCCCTCGCCTTTATGGCATTCATCGGACTTGATCTCAGAAGCGAGATGGCAATGTTTATGATAATCAACAGTAAGGCCCGCGGGCTTTCTTCTTCTCTTACAGATTATCATCGCAGCAATCTTCTTGATGACTTGGCTACAGAAGCTCCAGAGTTGTTAATCGCCCGATGTCTTAACGAAGACCCAAAGTCACCATGGTTTAAAATGATCCGTTATGGAGGACAAAGCACATCTGGTCTTAAAAGAAAGACCTCGCTTCGGATGATGCAAAAAGCTATTCGCCGTCTCCTGAACCAGACAAGATATCTTCAGACACATGAACCAGCTAGTTTGCAGACCCTACTTTTGGACTATTGGCATGCAGTAGAAAAGGTATTTCAAGACGAATGGCGCAATCATCGAAGTAACCTGATTACAAAAGGGGTTGGATTGTACGCGCTGACGCAACTTTTGGGGACAATAATAAATAAGTTTAAAGATCAGGATTTCAATGAGACATTTTTTATCGATGTATTACAGCCTATGAAAGCAAAACTCGACTGGGGTACCCACGGGACCTTTTCCTCCGCCGGTGGACATAAAGGCGCCACGGAAGCGCATGAAACTATTAAGAGGTTGTTGAGTCTATGAAAATATTACTTGTTGAACCACAATACCGAAGAATTACAGAGGCGCGTGGTGCGTTAGAACCACCTGAATTATCTGAGGAGTCTTCCAAGAAGAAAGACTCAAGGAACGAGAATACTCTTTGGTATCCACCTCTTGGATTAATGAAGCTGGCACGTTTTCATAAAGACCGCGGCGATGAAGTTAAATTTATGAATGGTGGCGAAAGAACCGTTGCTATGCAACCTGACCTTTTCAAAGGAAAAGAACTATGGGATAGAGTATATATAACAACTCTCTTTACTTTTCATTGGAAAAACATCGTAGAGACAATTTCTTACTATAAAGAATCCGTAGGTGGAACAGTTAGTAAAATCTACGTTGGCGGCATTATGGCTTCTTTAATGGCAAATGATATCTTTGAAGAGACTGGCGTTTATCCAATTACCGGGGTACTCAACTCTCCTAAGCAAATTGGGCTTCCGGGAGACGAGAACATAGACTTACTGCCACCAGACTATGATATAATTGATTCGACACGTTACGCCGTCAATGACACTTACTATGGCTACACTTCGAGGGGGTGCGTCAACAGGTGCGGCTGGTGCGGAGTGCCTCGTATCGAACCAAAATACATCCCCTACATAGACATTAAACCAATGATCCGCGCCATGAGGGAAAAGTATGGCGATAAATCGCGACTGAAACTCATGGACAATAATGTATTGGCGTCTCCGGACCTAGAAAAGATAGTCGGGGATTTACTGGAGCTTGGTTACGGCAAAGACAATTTTATGAACACGAAACCTAAGAAACAACGCGTCGTGGACTTCAATCAGGGAATAGACGCCTCGTTAGTGAAGGATAGGAGTATGCGCCTGATTGCACAACTCAATATCAAACCTATGAGGATTGCGTTCGATCGTGCGGCGGAAGAGACACAATATGTTCGAGCAGTGGAACTCGCGTATAAGTATGGTGTTCGCGAGTTCTCAAACTACATGCTTTATAATTGGAAAGACACGCCGCGTGATCTTTACGAACGCCTGGCAGTGAATATCTGCCTTAATGAGAAATGGAACAAGAAAACGGCGGACGAAAAAGGTGAGATTTACAGTTATCCAATGCGATTTGCGCCGATAGACAGCATTGATGGCAATAAAACCAATCGGCAACGAGATCTATTTTTGTCTTGGCAAGACAGAGCTAGAAATTGGCTGAGCGAACCAGTTTGGACGCCGCGCTTTGTGCGTAATATTGAGATCATGAAAGGAGCGGCGCACGGAGCAATTAGTCCGACATCAACTCTTGCTTGGCGGACGATCGGGGATACTTTTGAAAAATTTCTTACGAATCTCTATATGCCAGAGGAACTTCTTCGGAACCGCAATAAGCATGAGCAACTTGTTTATAAATACGAGCCAAAACGACCTGAAGGCACTGGTAAGGTCGAACAATTCCGAGCTTTTATCCTAAAACTACTAAAGAAGGACGACGAACGGTTTGGGCAGTTTCATAATGCGGTTTCAAAAAACACAACGGAGCAGATACGTAGCGTTTTAAAAGAATGCAAAGATGAGGAAATGACCAAATGGCTTCAACTCTATCTCAAGAAATAGATTCTAAAAGAGCGGTCTCGGCCAATCTGGGAAAGCAACTTTTAGACGTGATTACATCGGGAATGTATTCCGATCCCCGTATGGCGATTCGAGAATATATCCAGAACGCAGCCGACTCAATTGACCTAGCGTGTGCAACCGGAGGTTACAAGGATGAAAGGTATCGTATCCAGATGACCTTGGATGGCCGTGAACGGATGATAACAATTGAGGACAACGGATTAGGACTCGACGGTAGAGATGTTGATTCGCGGTTAGGTAGCCTTGGTTGCAGCATCAAGATAGGAGCTGGACAACGCGGTTTTCGAGGGATAGGTCGCCTTGGTGGCTTAGCTTACTGCGATGTATTGCGGTTTGAGACGCGGCGGACCGCTCGTGAACCGGTACATGTGGTAGAATGGAATGGAAAGGCTCTGAGGGAGCGGGTCTCGCATGCTTCAAGTCATGAACAATTGGCTGATGCTGTGAAAAGGATCGCATTTGTCGGTAATCGCCGAGCCGACCGGACGCTGGACCCAGCCCGCTTTTTCCGGGCTCGTATGGTAAATGTTCATCGATTTCACACTGACCTATTAATGAACGTAAAGGGTTTACGCGATTATCTATCTCAAACTGCGCCTGTCGGCTACGACAGAGACAATTTCCCGTTTGCCAAGTTAATCGAGCAAGAACTTGCGGTTATGCCTGGGTATAAACACTATACTATCGTGTTGAATGGCACGGCTGTGGTTCGCCCGTATCAGATAGATGTCAAGGCACGCGAGGGTTTGACCGATTGTATCCGTGACATCGAACTCGTAGAGTGCATTAACCGCCAAGGAAGACTATTATGTAGGGGTTGGTTTGCTAAGACTGGATATCTCTCTGCGCTCCCGCCGGCTGTTATTATGAGAGGCATCCGGATTTACCAAGGCAATATTGCGGTTAATAATGAGTATTTTCTCAAGGATTTGTTCTCGGAAAGCCGGTTTGCAACATGGCATATCGGAGAACTACACGTAACCCCCGACCTGAAGTTGAACGCTAGGCGCGATGGATTTCTGGAGTCTTCAGAATATGAAGAATTTTTGGAATGGGCTACCATTCTATGCCGACGGCTTAGTGGACTTTGCCGCCAATCATCTAAGAACCGTAGTAACAGGCAGGGTGTGAATCGTATAGTGAATGAACTTGGCCGATTGATAGAGGTTCCATTCTTTATCGATGAGGAACATGCGGCTGCGTTCTCGCAGAATGCTGGAAAGCAATTGGCGCAATTGCATAGGATCGCTTCAATTTCGGCAATAGATATGCGAAAGATACATAATGACTTTGAGATACGTGTTGCGAAGATTAGAGAAAAACCTGTATTTCTTCGTGATATATTGGATGGTCGCGCTCTACGGGGAAAAGACAATCGGCAAATGCTTGTCGATCTTTGCAAAAGAATACTCGCGGCCAATCCTGGCGGTGATGGTTCAGGGTTTCTTTACGAGGTGGTTGCGCCTTATCTTAAGACCCCATAGTACCATTTAAGAGTATCAATTATATGGATTTTAACTCTTGGCGCGCTTTCTTTTTTGTTCCGATTCTGGTAGCATTCTTCTCGTTCTCAAAGAGTGAATCATAGAGCGGCCTTTATTGAGGCGGCTCTTTTGGAAGTAATGTTATGCATTTCAAACGATTCAGCAAAGCGCATATTCTGAAAGAAATCGGGCGGGACTTTCTCGGAAAGTTCTTTACCAACTTTAAGAAAGATATGGACGAGGAGAAAGTAATCCTTCCATCCCCGGAACTTGAAGACGAGGAATATTTCAATTCACTCGCCGGCGTTCTACTGTCCCCCGAGGGTCTGCCTGATTCCCTTAATGAAGCCCTCTATGCCATTGATGAAATGGCAACGGAAGACGGCCAGCAACGTCTGGAGGACGGAGTTGCCGAAGCGAAATTAAACCTTAAATTTGACGAGAAGTCATCCCGCGCGGATATTGCATTACAAGTTTGGCTTGCCGACCCTGAATTGCTGTCCAGGAAACACAACGAGCAGCGGCTTATTCGGCTATCTTCTTTCGAATACTACAGCAACCCGACCCCCATTGACCGAAGCGCGACTTTCAAGAAACCTGATGCCACAATAATGGGAGCTCTGACAGACGCCCTCGATCTTTGGTTCTCCGAGCATAACCGGGGACACAAGACCACGAAGATTGAGATATACGCGATAGACGGCGAGTTTTGGTTTATAATTCGGCACGGGGACACTTACACCCGGACCCCGAAGGTTGAGGAACAGCGAAGTTCTGTCATTCATTACAGGCCCG
>JAQULX010000101.1 GCA_028718465.1 Dehalococcoidales bacterium
GTGCTCTTCCGATCTGCTATAATTTCCCAGAGCGGAATCCCCCCGTTAAGCCTGATCATAACCGTCATGGGGGCCGTGGGCGGGAAAAGCGTTAATATTATATTCAGAATATGATCGCCGTTTTCTATGATGAATGTCATAAGCACAAAAGGAATAGCGGCTACAAGAGAGAAGATCACAGAAAGCTGCTGACCATCTCTGACTGTAGGAGCGATTGCCCCGACGCCGGCCATCATCACGGCAAACAGGAAATAGCCCAGGATAAAATAGACCAGACTCAGGATAATTACATTCGCCGGAAATTGCAGGGTACTGAAAACACCGCCGATGCTGAAAGAAGCCAGGGTCATCAGTCCCCATGCGGAAAGCAGCCAGAATACCATCTGTATAAGGCCGGCTGCGCCCAATCCCAGGACCTTGCCGATAATCAACTGGCGGGTCGAAACGGAAGAGAGCAATATCTCCATTATCCGGTTTTCCTTTTCCTCACTGAGCCCCTGCAACAGATAGCCGGAAGCGGTAAAAATGGACATCATAAGCAAAATCCCGAATAAATAGGACAACAGCCAGGCGCCCCATCCACCCTGGCCCTGCGCCACGTTTCCGGTCTCATCCAGCACTATCGATGATACCAGCATTGGCGCTTCGAGGCGGGTGATAATCTCAGGGCTGACCCTGTCCTTTACCAGATTGCCGACCAGGAATTTCTGGGCAGCATCCATCACATCTGAAGGGGGCATAATATCGGTATCCAGGGAGTACCGGGTGAGTGATCCGGTAGCAATATAATCTTCAGGTATAATGAAATACTCCGTTAATTCTCCCTCTATCAGGTCGCGATTCGCATGTTCTGCCGATGGGTAAGCCACCAGTTCCACCTTGCCCTGCCGGGTGTACTGGTCAAATATACCCACCTCATCAATGTAGCCGACGCGTAAAGTCTCTTCTTCAGAAGGGGCGATAAACACATTAACTATGTTAAAGACCAGTATCGCCAGGGCAGCCAGTACAGGAAAAGCCACGGTGGTAATTATAAAACCCTTGCGCTTTAAAGTTTCCTTGAGCTCATTCACCAGGACAATCAGTGTTTTATTCATGGCTCTCTCCCGCTACACGGATAAATATTTCGTTCAGGGCAGGAGTAGAAATCTCGAACCGCTTGATGACCGCTTTTTGAGAGACCAACCTCTCCAGAATATACTGCGGGGTAACGGCCCCTTCGAGAAACATCTCTACCGTTTCCTCATTGATTCTGGTGCTGCGGACTCCATCAATTTCACCTATCTGACCGTCATAGCTTACCAGTACCGAGTTATTGCGGTATCCGGCCTTTATCTCCGGCAGGCTCCCATAGAGCACATTCCGGCCCTTATTAATCATCAATATGCGGTCGCAAAGCTCCTCCACCTCATTCATCCGGTGGGTGCTCAGCATTATCGCTTTGCCCCGGCTTTTTAATTCCAGAATAATGTCCTTCACCATCTTGACGTTAACCGGGTCCAGTCCGTTAAAAGGTTCATCCAGAATCATTATGGGCGGATCATGGAGGATAGTTACCAGAAACTGGACTATTTGCCCCATACCGTGGCTGAGTTCTTCTATCTTCTTGTTTTTATGGGCCTGCATATTAACACGGTCCAGCCATTCTTTTGCCAGGTTCCTGGCCCGGCGACGGTCCACTCCTTTAAGGCTGGCCAGGTAGGTCATGGAATCCAGGATAGTCTTCTTACGGTATAGTCCTCGCTCTTCAGGCAGATAGCCGATCTGGTTCTTCGCCTCATCGTCGAACTTCCGGCCGAAAACGCGGACTTCGCCGGAGTCAGGTTTAATCACATCCATTATCATACGGATATTAGTGGTCTTCCCGGCGCCGTTAGGACCTATCATTCCAAGTATTTCCCGACCGGAAATATTGAAAGATACATTATCCACTATAGTCCTGTTTCCGTAACGCTTGGAGACATTTTTTACTTCTACCACATACACTATCTATTCCTTGAAATTTATTCGCGGTTTAAAACCTCTAACTGTTATGTTATATCATTCCGGCAAGCCCTGTCACTTGTCCGGAGAATAGTTTTTGCCTGCCCATCCGGCCAGGACGGAGGTGCAATTCTCCATCGGGTATATTACAATTAAACTCATGCCGAGAATAATCACACCCGGTCTGGCTTATAAACACCTGCGCCGCTACCGCCAGGTAGTCAGCGTATTAACCAAATACGGTTTTGGCGAGTTTTTCGGCCAGCTACGCATTTGGGAATATTCCAACATTGAAAAACGCCTCCTCCGCCGGAAAGAGGAGTATAAACATCTGACTACCGCCCAGCGCTTGCGGCTGGCCCTTGAGGAACTGGGGCCGACATTCATAAAGATGGGCCAGATGTTGAGCACCCGTCCCGATATCATGCCCCCTCAGTTTGTCGCCGAACTGGAAAAGCTCCAGAACCGCGTCGGTCCCATGACCGCTGAAACAGCCAGGGGCATCATAGAGTCCGAGCTAAAAAGGCCTATCGAAGAAGTATTCTCATCATTCAGCGACCGGCCACTGGCAGCGGCTTCACTAGCCCAGGTTCACCGGGCCACGATCGGTAATAACCAGGTAGTTATCAAGGTCCAGCGTCCTGACATCACCCGTATTATAGAAGTAGACCTGGATATAATGTATGCTCTGGCTGCCCTGATGGAACGGTATCTGCCGGGAGCCTACGCGATCAACCCGGCGGGACTGGTCAGGGAATTCTCCGAAAACATCAGGAGGGAGATGGACTTCCGTATCGAGGCCGCCAATATGAAACGCTTCGCCAGGAATTTCGCCGGCACTCCCTGGGTCCATGTCCCCCGAATATATTTCGAACAATATAATACCCGGCGTCTGCTCATTATGGAGTATATCGACGGGATCCATATCTCGGAGATAGACCGCCTGAAAAGAGAGGGCTATGATCTGAAAAAGATAGCGCAGCACGGGGCCGATATCGGCGTCCGTTCAACCCTGGACCACGGCTTCTTTCACGCAGACCCTCATCCAGGCAATCTGGTTATTTTGCCGGGAAATGTCATCTGCCTGCTTGATTACGGCATGATGGGAACACTCTCCACTCGCTTCCGCGAACGGCTGGGAAGACTGATTTATTATATCGTCACCAATGATGAAAAAAGGACTGCCAGGGCTCTCATGGGGATGATGGAATCAAGGGAAGCGGTGGATGCCGAAACACTGGAGGTTGAAGTATCCAATATCATTCAGAAATACGCTTATTTACAATTGCATGAAATGGAGCTGGGCAGCGTGCTTTTCCAGTTGCTGCGGCAACTTCAGGAACAACGCATCCGGTTCCCGACTCATCTGCTGTGGCTTGCCAAGGCGATAACGACTATAGAGAACGCAGCGCAAAAGCTGGACCCTGATTTTAATATGTTGGAATACGCCAAACCCCGTACTTTCCGGTTTATCGCCAGCAGCCTTAATCCTGTTCAACAGGCCAGGGAATCATTTCTGACGCTTATGGACTCTTTAGACGTTATAAGGGACTTGCCGTACAATATGGGAATCATCCTCGACCAATTGAAGAGAGGTCGAGTCAAGATTGAGTTTGAACATCTCGGGCTGGAGCCTTTAAGATTAACTTTGAACCGGATTTCCAACCGCCTGGCCGGGACCATCGTTCTGGCGGCCTTGCTGATAACATCCGGCCTGATCATTGTAGCCGATGTTCCTCCAAGGGTAGGGGAAATACCGGTCTTCGGCGTTATCGGCATCGGGTTGGCCCTGTTCTTAGCCGCCGGCCTGTTTATTTCCATGTTTTTCCAAAAATAATAACATTAATAAAGAAAGGGAGCCCCGGAACTCCCTTTTATCGAATCATATCATTTATCAGGACAAAAGCATTCTGCTGATAGAACACTGCCTGGTTGTCTTATCAGTCAATAGTATTTTCTAACGGGACAACTGGGCTTCGAGAGCTTTCCTTACCAAAAAGAAACCGCCGTCCGGATTATCGAGGTAGTCCAGATGATAGTCCAGGACATATGCCACGCTGCTGCGGTCGGAAAACAATTTGACTCCGCCTAAATCCAGCACCAGGTCATCCTGACGCTGACGGTCGAATCTCATACTGGAGGTTATCCGGCCCATTTCATCGGTATCAACCATTATTCTAAAGCCAATGCCGGCGTCCAGACACTTCTGCACCAGTTCTTCTCTAAGTTTACCCGCTGCCCTCGTGCTAACATGTATCATATCGTATCCTCCTCTTTATGGAAATGAATTAGCATTACGGCTCCACCCTGCCCCCTGTCGAGATCTTGATTATATTCTATAATGTCCTCTAAAATATGAATATTCTTCAAGAGTATTATTCCTTATAGGGGAAAATAGCTATTTACAAATACCATTTCGATCCAATGTCTATTGCTTGACCTATCACCTCCTCAATCATCCAGATTAACAATTTGATTTTATCAGGTCATCAACAACAACCCGGGATTGACCCTGAAGCAGCCGGATTCAAAACTCTTAGAAATACGGCTACTGTGTTAATAATAGTCCTTTGCATAGCTCAAACCATCCGCCAACATACGTATTTGTTATCAAAAAACTTCACATTATCGAGCTAAGGATAGGGGCTCAGAAGTGAGGGTCGCCGGTTTTTATGTATAGCGCAAGAAGTGATTACAAAAAACAGGGTGTCAGGCTGGAGGTCTCAGACATTTATTCTGAAATTCAGCAAGGTTGCGAATCTCAGCCTGAATCGGTATCATATTATCATTAAGATATTGCCTGTGAGGAATAGTGATGAACTGGGAACAACTAACCAATACGGAAACATTATTCGGCTTAGTCCTGCCGGTGGGAATCGCCCTGGTAATAATCATCGTGATGCTGCTTCTCCGCAAGGTCCTTTACAGCTACATCCGGCGACTGGCTTCAAAAACCAGGACCGACTTTGATGATATACTTATTCACGATACCCGTCCGGCCACTTTCTTATGGAGCATCTGGCTGGGACTTTTTACCGGCTTTGCCATTTATGATGCGCCCGACTCATGGTCAGCTATTACAGACAAAGCGGTTCCGGTAATTTTCACAGCCCTGGGAATATATACGGCGATTATGGTCGCCATAGCTTTGCTGAGGTGGTACAAAAAGGAGATCTGCTGCCGGACCACCAGCAGCCTGGATGATATTATCCTGAGAACGCTGATCATCGCCACCCCGGTCATTGGAGGAGGACTCGGCATTATCACCATCCTGAATATGCTGGGGAAAGGATCAGACCTCGTTAATAACTGGCTCAACACTCTTATGGCCAGCCTGGGAGCAATCACACTGGTAACGGTGATACTACTTCTTCTATCGGTAGTGGTCGTTCCCCGTTTTATCAATTCGGCGGTCCGCAACTCCAGTGCTGAACAGACCGAGGAAGACCTTCAGAAAAGAGCCAGCACCCTGATAAGTGTGGTTGGGACGGCCATACAGGTAATGATTCTTTTTATCTACCTTCTGATGATAGCCAGCAATGCGGGCCTCGACATCACCTCGGTCCTGGCCGGAGCCGGTGTACTGGGAATCGCAATCGGTTTCGGCGCCCAGTCACTGGTAAAAGATGTCCTGGCCGGTTTGTTCATTATCATGGAAAACCAGTATCGCAAAGGGGACGTCGTTTCGGTCGCCGGGGAGTCGGGCGTAGTGGAGGAAATCAATCTCAGAAGAACGATACTGCGCAATCTGGATGGGATTTATCATGTGGTACCCAATGGAGAAATCCGCATAGCCAGCAACTACACCAAACAGTGGGCGCGGGCTAATATCAATGTGGCGGTAACATACGGAACGGACCTGAAAAAGGCGATGGAAGTTATTGATGGAGTGGGGAAAGAGATGGCAGGGGACTCCTACTGGTCTTGCGCATTCATATCTCCTCCCAAGGCAATCCGGGTTGACAATCTGGGAGTGAACTCCGGAATAGAAATCAAGGTGATGGCGGATACCAAACCCGCCCGGCAGTGGGAGGTAATGGGCGAGCTGCGCCTCCGCATCAAAAACGCCTTCGACAAGGAGGGTATTGTCCTGTATTATCCGCACACCCGGGTCTTTCTGGATAATCCCTCATCCCAATTGAAACCGGGGGCAGAAACAGCCAAAATCGAAGATGACAGTAGTGCCCGGAAGCTAAATAATTAAAGCTGAAGCCTCATACGCCCGAGTCGCGCAAAGCTTTACAGGAACGGGGCATATTCTCCCTTCCCGCGTTATTGTATAATCCTGTTAGAGGCATGCTAGAAGCTCTAACAATTATTATCAGCTACCTGTTGGGCTCCTTCCCTACCGCCTATATCGCCGGGAAATTAACTCACGGCGTTGATATCCGCAGGATAGGGGGAGGCAACATGGGCGCCCTGAACGCCATCCGCGAAATCGGGCTGGCAACCGGGCTGCTGGTGCTTCTGGTTGATATCGCCAAGGGCGCAGGCGCGGTCCTGATCGCCAAATCTCTGGGTGTTTCCCCGATCTGGACCTACGTGGCCGGGTTTTTAGCTATTATCGGGCATTGCTGGCCGGTCTTTCTCAAGTTCAGAGGAGGCAAAGGGGCCGCTACAGCGATAGGTGTATATATGGCCCTGGCTCCCCTGGCGTTCGCCTGCTGCTTACCGGTGTTACTGGCAGTAATATATTTTACCAGTAATGTCACCCTCGGACTGACCGCCGGCATAGCGCTCTTTCCCCTCTTCCTGTGGGTATTCGGTCATCCTCTCGAACTGCTGGTCTATGCCATTCTGACGGCCGTCTTCCTGGGTATACGCTATATACCGACAGCCCGCAGAGGGATGAAAAAGGCCGGCAGCGTTAAAGACTTCATCATAGAGAAAAACTATAAACCCTGGCAGACCCGGAAGCCTGACAACCGGGGCTAGCTCGAGGTCTAACCGATAACCACCCTGGCTTCCATATCCGCGGGCTGCCGTACAACCTGCCCGATCACCTTCGCTCCGGGCAAGGCGCGGAGAAGTTCATCCACATTGATTTTGGAGCAGATCACCGCCATGCCGATTCCCATATTAAAAACATGGTACATTTCATTCTCGTCCACATTGCCTGCCCGCTGGATGATGCGGAACAGGGGAGGGACATCCCAGGACTGCCGCTCTATCCGGGCAGCGAATCCCTCCGGAAGGACCCGGGGTATGTTTTTGTAGAAGCTGCCGCCAGTAATATGGGCCAGTCCCTTAACAGATGACAGCAGCGGTGTAATCTGGCGATAGTAGCAGCGGTGAGGTTCCAGCAGGGCTTCCCCCAGGGTCCGCCCCAGCTCCTGGTAAGTGGTATTCAGGGCTTCCGGACCGAATATCTTGCGCACGAGGGAATAGCCGTTAGTGTGCAGCCCGCTGGAAGGCAAGCCGATAATCGCATCGCCGATCTCGACATCGTCTCCCAGTTTAATTTTGTCTTTCTCAACCGCGCCGACTATAAAGCCCACCAGGTCGTAATCATCATCGGCATAAATCCCGGGCATCTCGGCAGTCTCACCGCCGATAAGGGCGCAGCCGACCTCCCGGCAGGCTTTTACCAGGCCTCCGGCAATGGCCTCCACCCTCTGAGGGTTAAGCTTGCCCATAGCGATATAATCCAAAAAAAAGAGCGGAGTTGCCCCACCGGTAAAAATATCGTTCACGCAGTGGTTCACAATATCCATGCCGATAGTGTCGTGTTTATCCAGGGCTATCGCGATTTTCATTTTCGTGCCCACTCCGTCCACGTGAGATACCAGGACCGGCTGTTTATAGCCTTTGAATTCATACAGCCCGCCGAAAAAACCGATCCCTCGCAGGACTTCAGGGCTAAAGGTAGGCTGCGCCATTCTGCCGATGACCTTTTTCACTTTCAAAGCGGCATCGATATCCACGCCAGCCGATGCGTATGTCTCTTTTTTCATCTGTGATTTCTCCCCGTTATTAAGACTCAAGCAGTCTTATTATACCATCTTTACAGAGAGCTGCGGTTTTAAAAAACAAATGAGGAATGTTCTCTCTTGTCCCGGAATTTAAACCTGGAGCGTAAAATCCGTGTCAGCGGGTTTCCATCGCCAGTTTATCCAGCTCGAGCTGGACGGGGATCGGATAGTCGCCGGTAAAGCAGGCATTACAGAAATTCGTTCCGGGCAGTCCAACAGACTGGATCAGACCCTCAATGCTGATATAGCCAAGAGAATCAGCTCCGATAAATTGCCTGACCTCATCCACAGTCTTCCTGGCGGCGATCAGTTCCCGGCGGGTAGCCAT
>JAQULX010000102.1 GCA_028718465.1 Dehalococcoidales bacterium
GACTTGACTACGTCTGGATTTCTCTTAATTTCATCCGGCGGGCCTTCAGCTATCTTTTTCCCGAAACTTACCATTACCATCCTCTGGCAAAGACCCATAGCAGCCCTCATATTGTGTTCTATCAGGAGAATGGTTATTCCCTTCTCCCAAAGTTTCTTTATAAGCACCATGGCATCTGTGATCTCTTCTCCATTCATGCCGGATAAAGGCTCATCGAGAAAAAGCAGCCTGGGTTCTGCCGCCAGGGCAATAGCGATGCCTAACATTCTTTTATGCCCGTGGGCCAGTGTCTTAGCCATAGTTTGCGCCATGTCCCCCAAACCTACCAGGCGCAGGATATCCTGAGAACACTTTGAATTAACCTCATCCTTACACCGGTTGCCGCGCGTATTCAATACAGTTTCCAGGAAGCCAACGCCAGTCTTCAAATGTCTGGCCATCACGACGTTCTCCAGTACCGTTAAATCAGAGAAGATGCTGGAATGCTGAAAAGTCCTCACTATCCCCAGTCTGGCGATCGAGTGCGGTGTTTTACCGGTAATATCCTTGCCTTCAAACATAACCTGCCCATGGGAAGGACGGATGTATCCGGTGATCAAATTGAAAAAGGTAGTTTTACCAGCGCCGTTAGGCCCGCACAAGCCGACTAATTCGCCCGGCTTGATGGTTAGATCCAGGTTGTTAACAGCCCTCAATCCACCAAAATCTTTGGTCAAGCCTTTTACCTCAAGCATTTCCTTCCCTCCCCATCACTTTTCCAGGCTTCTTGAAATGTCCCCAGGCTGTCTTTAATCTTTTCGGCAGCCCGACCAGACCTTCCGGCATAAAAAATATAATCAGCATCAAGATAGCGGCATAGATGAAGGGCATGAACTGCTTAAGGGGCCGGGCAACCTCCGGTAATAATGTTAAAACAACTGCTCCGATTATCGGACCGATGAATCTCCTGGAGCCGCCGACTACCATATAAATCAACGCATAAATAGCAAAAAGAAAACCAAATGCATCCGGGGAAACAGCCGCCATATACTGACTGTAATAAGCCCCCAGGATACCGAAGAAAAAACCACTCAAACTGAAAGCCAGCACCTTGTAACCGGTGGTATACACTCCAATACTTTCAGCCAGAGCATCTGCTTGCTGGATACTCCGGAAAGTAAGGCCCACACGCGAACGCTCAATGGCATACAGTATTAGAAGACAGATTACTGTAAACGCCAGAAGCAGATAATAAAACTCTAAAGAAGTATCAATATTAATAGTCCCTATCACCGGAATAGTGACCGGGTCCGGCTTGGGGATATTGAAAATCCCCTGACTACCGCGGGTCAAACCGCGCCATTCCTGTATCAGGGTAATAATCATTTGTCCGAACAGGAGCGTGATCATGGTAAAATAAATTCCCTTCAATCGGGTAAAAGGATACCCTACTCCGCATGAGACGGCCGCTGTCAACAACCCCGCTATTATTAAGACCAACCAGGAGTTTAATCCCATCCTGACCAGCAGCAAAGCTGAGGTATAGGCGCCTATCGTCATCATTCCGCCCTGGGCCAGAGACATCTGGCCGGTCAGGTTTATCGCACGAACATTACAAGCTACAACAATATTAATTCCCATTGTAATCATTATGTGCAGGGTATAATCTCCGGGAAAAAATACCGGAAGGATTGCTAAAAATGCAATTACCGCAGAATAACCCAGCATCGAGAAAGTAACCTTTTTATTCATGTCCCCATAACCCCTGCGGACGTAAAACCATAATCAGAATAATAGCGATAAAACCAACCAGGTTAGCGAGGTAAGTGGTTGTTAAAACCGGCATAATGCCGTCTATCAGGCCAAATATCAGGCCGCCGATCACCGCTCCCGGGATGCTGCCCAGACCTCCCAGAATTATGATTGCGATTCCTTTCATCAAAGCAAAACTACCCATGGTAGGAAGAATGCTGAATAATGCCCCTACCATGGCGCCGGCAAGCGCTGCCATAGAGCAACCCAGAAACATCGCTATTGCAGAAAGGCGGTTAATATTGATTCCCTGCAGGGCTGCTCCATCCCGGTCTTGAGAGATCGCCAGCATCGCCTGTCCGGTCCTGGTCTTTCGAATAAAGAACATCAGGGCTATCAAGAGAATAATCGATACGATCATGATAGCTAATCTATCCAGGGAAATTAAAATGCCGCCTACTTTCAGCATCTGCGAAAAGGGGGTATGATAGCTAACCGGATTTCCTCCCGCGATGGTAAGAACAGTATTTTGCAAAAGCAATATCAATCCGATAGAAATCACCAGGGCCCGCTGGGGTTCACTGCGAAAAGGACGGAAGAAGATTCTTTCCAGTATAACTCCGATACCTCCGACACCCAGCACTGCAATGATAAAAGCCAGATAATAATTCATCCCCAAGACCACCACCAGTGAATAAATTCCATAAGCCCCGATCATATAGATTTCACCATGGGCCATATTGATAATACCGATAATACTTAGTACCAGAGTCAGCCCCAAGGCTACCAGGATATACAACCCGGCCGATGAAAGAGCATTTAAAGAGCTTTGCGCCCAAACAGCTATATCCAATTTATTCCTCAATTAATGATTTTTGGTTTTAACTTTGCGCCCCAATACAAATTCTCCCGACGATCTTTAACCAGATTTCTGGATGCGCGGGTACGGCATAACTTTTTTATGAAGGGCCGGTTGATAAATATTCTGTATATTTATCAACCAGCCTGATTTTAAAACTGGACTCTCTTAACCCTGTTAGTCCTAACGGTCTACCCACTCGAAAGAAACCTTTCCGTTCGTTATGTGAGACATACCGACCTTATCAGACTTCAACATATGGTTGATGTCGCTCCCCAGGTCCTTGCCCTGCCAGGTCCCCGGGCCGAAGGGTGTATTAATGGATGTCATCGCTTCCATAGCGGCCTTTACCTTATCGGTATCCAGGCTTTGAGCAGCTTTGATGCCCTCCATGATAATCATGGCACCCGTAATAGGGTGAGTGCTGTCATAAATAAGATCAGAACCGCTCTTTTGTACCAGCTGACGCAGTTGTCTTACTTCCGGCGACATCTTATCGCTGCGCACATCCCAGGCCGCCTGGAAGATATCATTGAGATACTCGGGTTTAATATTCTCCACAAACAGGTTGGGACAACCCATAATCAGGTCAGAGTATATGGGACCGGTAAAACCAAGGTCACGGGCCTGATTGATAATGCCGATACCCCACTGCGGCGAACCGCCAGTATAGTCAATGCCGTCAGGCTTTTGCGCCAGCAGTTTGGTCATAATGGGATAATAGTCCTGGATGTCGGTCGGGAACCGCTCCGCGAATACCGTGGTTAAACCACGCTTCTCACCTTCCTGGATGCATAAATCGAAAGAAAGAGTGGTGCCCGGGTCATCCGGACAAAGATAGGCTACCTTTTTTACCTGGGGATAGTTCTTTATCAAATAATCCTGATTCACAGGAGCGTTGTAAACCAACATGTTGCAATCAAAATAGTAAGGGCTTGCGGACGAAAATTGAGTTGGATCGTTTGAAGCCGGATGCACCATTATCGCCCTTGCCTGCGTGGTGATCGGCGCTATAGCGATGCTGTTTGGAGGAAAGATAGGCGCAATGATGAACCTGATTCCGTCCTGTAACAACATATTGACAGCCGCTACCGCATCCTGGGGTGAGGACTTATCGTCCGCTACAACTATCTCGATATCATGCTTTTCGCCATTGATCATAATACCGCCAAGCTGGTTTAGCAGGTCCTGCGTGGGTCTGGCGGCGTCGTAGGAGGCTTTAAATCCCGGGGCTAACGGCCCGCTAACTGAAGTGATGAGACCGATTTTTAAAACTTTGGGAGCAGCCGCGACAGGGGTGGTCGAAGCCGGGGCGGTCTGCGTCGGGACAGGCTGGACCTGTGATGTGGCAGGAGGCGCCTGTGTAGTAGATGCCGGGGCTGGAGTGGACTGCGTTGTACAGGCGCTTACCAGAGGAAGCGCTACAAGTGCTATTATCAGGATGAAGACACCGGTTAGACCCAAAACCCTCTTCACATGACCTCCTTTATCCAGGACTCTTTTTACTTTGGTGTTTCACTGGCTGCCTAACGGTCTACAAAATCAAAAGTAATCTTTCCGTTCGTTATGTGAGACATACCAACCTTATCAAACTTCAACATATGGTTGATATCGCTCCCCAGGTCCTTGCCCTGCCAGGTCCCCGTGCCGAAGGGCGTATTAATGGATGTCATCGCTTCCATAGCGGCCTTTACCTTATCGGTATCCAGACTTTGAGCAGCTTTGATGCCCTCCATGATAATCATGGCCCCCAGAATGGGATGAGTGCTGTCGTAGATAAGATCAGAACCGCTTTTTTGTACCAGCTGACGCAGTTGTCTTACTTCCGGCGACATCTTATCGCTGCGCACATCCCAGGCCGCCTGGAAGATATCATTGAGATACTCGGATTTAATATTCTCAACAAACAGGTTGGGACAACCCATAATCAGGTCAGAGTATATAGGACCGGTAAAACCAAGGTCACGGGCCTGATTGATAATGCCGATACCCCACTGCGGCGAACCGCCAGTATAGTCAATGCCATCCGGCTTTTGCGCCAGCAGTTTGGTCATAATGGGATAATAGTCCTGGATGTCGGTAGGGAACCGCTCCGCGAATACCGTGGTTAAACCACGCTTCTCACCTTCCTGGATGCATAAATCTAAAGAAAGAGTGGTGCCCGGATCATCCGGACAAAGATAGGCTACCTTTTTTACCTGGGGATAGTTCTTTATCAAATAATCCTGATTCACAGGAGCGTTGTAAACCGGCATGTTGCAATCAAAATAGTAAGGGCTTGCGGACGAAAATTGTCCTGGGTCGTTTGAAGCCGGATGCACCATTATCGCCTTTGCCTGCGTGGTGATCGGCAATATAGCGAAATCGTTTGGAGGAAAGATAGGCGCAATGATGAACCTGATTCCGTCCTGTAACAACATATTGACAGCCGCTACCGCATCCTGGGGTGAGGACTTATCGTCCGCTACAACTATCTCAATATCATGCTTTTCGCCATTGATCGTAATACCGCCAAGCTGGTTAAGCAGGTCCTGCGTTGGTTTGGCGGCGTCGTAGGAGGCTTTAAATCCCGGGGCTAACGGCCCGCTAACCGAAGTGATGAGACCGATTTTTAAAACTTTGGGAGCAGCCGCGACAGGGGTGGTCGAAGCCGGGGCGGTCTGCGTCGGGACAGGCTGGACCTGTGATGTGGCAGGAGGCGCCTGTGTAGTAGATGCCGGGGCTGGAGTGGACTGCGTTGTACAGGCGCTTACCAGAGGAAGCGCTACAAGTGCTATTATCAGGATGAAGACACCGGTTAGACCCAAAACCCTTTTCATGTGACCCTCCTTTATAATTGAGCTCAAATCTTTCTACCGATTGCAGGGTTAAATTCAATTTCTATAGTTTTATTTACTATTCCAGTTCTAAAACCTTACTCTTCTCTTATTTCTATTATCATATACGTAGTGCCAATACGAATCAATAGGGAATTTGTATATTACTATATCCCCACTGGTAATTTTTCGAAATTTGTGTGATATTAAATTACTTCGTCCGCAATTAATTGGACGAACTCTTCATCTGAGAGGCCCAGGAGCCTGGTATACACGTGCTCATTGAACTCGCCTACCATGGGAGGGCGGGCTATTTCGAAAGGCTGTTTTGATAACCTGAACAAAGGCCCATGATAGAATGACAGCGATCCGGCTTCAGGATGCTCCAAACGGTTAAAAAATTTATAATGGTTCAATTGAGGGTCTTCAGCCTGATCTTTAGCGTTTGAAACTTTCCCGGCCGCTATCCCGGACTTCTGCATCAACTCCATTACTTCATCCGATGTATGCTTGAGAGTCCACTCCTCCACAATTTTATCCAGCGCATCCTCGTTTTTCTTACGGTCTAAAAGAGTTTTGAATTCCGGTTTATCAGCCAATCCGGGATTTCCAATGACCTGACAGAAATTTCCCCACATATCGTCGTTCAGCACAGCAATCGCGCACCAGCGGTCATCCCCCTGGCAGCGATACACTCCATGAGGGGCGGCATAAGGCAGGCGGTTTCCATCAGCCTGAGGCTCCTTATGGTTCACCGTCCAGTTAAGAATCAGCGGAGCGACCCAGTGCAAAATCGATTCGTGCTGGGACTGATCGATGTATACTCCTTTACCTGTCCGGCGCCGGTAGTCCAGAGCCGCAATGAGGGTCATGGAATTGAAAAGCGGGGCTATATGATCGGTAAAAGGACCGTATAGTCCACCCACCGGGTCTCCCGGAAACCCTGTAACGGCATCCATACCGGAAAGACCGGTCAGGATATACCCCTGGCCATGCTGTTGGGCCAGCGGCCCGGTATGTCCGTGCATGCAGGTACGCAACATGATAATATCCGGTTTTATCTTTTTAAGATTTTCATAGTCCAGTCCCATTTTTTCAATAACCCCGGTGGAGAAGCTTTCAACTACGATATCCGCCCAGGCTACCAATTTTTTGGCCAGGTCCATTCCCCTGGGATGGTTCATATTAAGGGTGACAGTGTACCTTTTAGACATCTGCACATAGAGGAAATGGTAGCTGCGGTCAACGCTGAATATCCCATCCTTGAAAGGCCCCAGGGTCCTCAGGATATCAGGGCGAGTGCGGGACTCCACCTTAACAATAGTTGCTCCGTAGAAACCGAGGTTACTGCCACTGGAAGGCCCGACTCCGGCCCAGGTGAAGTCCAGTATATTTACTCCTTCAAAAGGTCGGCTCTTCATTGATCACTCCTCCATTGATCCGGTCAAATGACTTTGGCTTGCTTTAATATAAGAAGGTCCTCAAATGACAGGCCAAGATCTTTAACATAGATTTCTTCATTGTGCTCGCCAATAAGCGGGGCACGGCGCCTTATTTTAATCGGAGCTTCACTTAGCTTGATATACGCGCCGGGATAAGCAAAAGAAGTTCCCAGCTCAGGGTGTTCGACTTCTTCCCAGAAGCCCCTTGCATTGAGCTGTTCGAATTCCATCATATCGCTCGGGGTAAGCAGAGGATATAACATGATACCCCTCTTCTGAGCGCCCTCCCAGAGTTCCGCCTTGGTATGCTGCATGAAAAAATTGCTCAGGCATTGCGTGATTTCATCTACCGCCTGTTGAGATGTTGCTTCCCAATTCCAGGTCCTCCAATCCACATTCTTAAGAGCGTCGTTGGCCGCACCCTCTTCTATCACCCATCTGGTCAACCCGTTCGTACTGGGCAGGCATCCGGTCTCTACGAAGGGGAAGAACCTCACACAACCGTCTTTACATTGATAGATAATGGGGATCTTGACGTATTTAATACCATCACTCCCGCCTCCGGATTGGGCGCGCATCCAACTTTTACCCGAGCGTTTGGTGATAATTTTATCTACTTCCCAGAGACCCTGGACCTCAGGCCCTGATGCCAGGGCTAAAGAGAGTTGTCCCGGAGCATCCACATGTTGTCCTTCTCCAGTCAGGTTTCTCTGATAACCCGCTGTCAAGGTACCTATCGCGGCACATGTGGAAGCGAACAAATACGCTATAGGGAAGCTGGGCATAAGAGGAGCACCTTCAGGATCACCGGTCACATAAGCTACTCCGGACAACGCCCAGAGCACCAGGTCCGTAGACTGGAAATCTTTATAAGGACCGGTCTGGCCGAAGCTAGTGATGGATGTCAAAACTATACCTGGGTTTATCTGACTCAATGCCTCATATCCCAGGCCCAGCTTCTCCAGATAGCCAGGTTCAAAGGACTCCAGAACAAAATCAGCTCTTTTGACCAGTTTTTTAAAAATATCCTGTCCATCGACCGTTTCAATATCGAGGGTAATTCCTCTTTTATTAGAATTGAAACCCCACCAGAAGAGGCTATTCTCCGGTCTGGGGATATCCCTGTAAAAAGGACCAAGCCGGCGGGCAGGGTCACCACCGGGTTTTTCAATCTTGATAACATCGGCCCCCAGGTCACCCAGCAGCTTACCGCACAAAAACCCTCTTTCGTTGGTTAAATCCAGAATACGGTACGGACTGAGTAAACCTTCAGTTTGATTAGCTTCGTTCACTTAACCTCCTCACCGGACTTATTTCAAGCCGTATCCCGGAATCTATTCCCCGGGCTATTTAATCAATTCCACATGGAAGTCCAGGACACTTCCCGTACGATCGGATTTGTCTTTGAATACTGCATTGATCGGCATACC
>JAQULX010000103.1 GCA_028718465.1 Dehalococcoidales bacterium
CTTCTCGCCTTAACGCTTAGAATGGCCTATTTCTTGGCTTTGCCGATTTTGAACACCTTGGACCCGCAGGTTGGGCAAGTGCCCTGGGTGGCCGGTTTCTTGTTCTTCAAGGTGATCTCTTTGTGATTCTTTATCTCCTTCTTTGCCCGACATTTAACACAATATGCTTCCGCCATAGCTGTGCACCTCCTTTTTGGCTATCACAATAATGCTTTTTTATGAGCGTGTCAAGCCCCAATTTGTACGGGCTATAGTTTCCGCTACAAGCTACGACCTTCGCACGGGTAAATTACGCTCCGGCGACTTTACTTTTCATGCGAGCGCACTTGAATTCCAGTCGCTTTCTCCAGATTCAGGATAACCGCATCCACGCCTTTCTTCGCATACCCGGACTCTATCGCTTCTTCGAGGTCTTTTTTCACGGTAAGACCTACCGGAAGCGGCACTCCATACTCTTCACCCAGGGAGAGAGCCAGATTGATATCTTTATAGGCCAGGCTGATTTTAAATCCTGGCTCGAAGTTGCCCTTGAGCATGGTACCGGGGTACTGCTGGAGGCTCCAGTTATTGCCTGTGCTGACTTTAACGATTTCATACAGCGCCACAGGGTCGATGCCGGCCTTGGCTCCCAGCACAAACCCTTCGGCAACAATCGAGCCGCAGGCCAGAGCGATCATATTGTTGACCAGTTTGGCGGCATTTCCGCAGCCAACGCCGCCCAGATGAAAAACTGTTTCCCCATGGCTTCCAGGACCGGCCGGGCTTTTTCCAGTGCACCGGTCTCTCCGCCGACCATGATAGTTAGAGTCCCCTGGTCAACGCCGCGAGTGCCCCCGCTTACAGGAG
This sequence comes from Dehalococcoidales bacterium, assembly GCA_028718465.1. Next base: position 847 of record JAQULX010000103.1, read on the forward strand.
CATCAAGCATCTCCACCCCCAGAGGCCCGGCCGCTTCCGCGATGCGGCGGACTGTGGTGGGAGAATTGGTACTCATATCAATGTATATGTCGCCTTTCTTCCAGCCCTTTATAAGGCCCTTCTCTCCCAGAGCTACCTGTTCGACTATCTGGGGAGACGGCAGGCAGGTTACAACAAGCTGGCACTCTCTGGCCAGGGTCTCAGGTGTATCGGCCCAGGCAGCGCCTTTTTCCAAAAGGGCTGCCGCAGCCTCTTTCCTGGCGTCATTGACCATCAGCTCATGCCCAGCCTGCAAAATATTCCGAGACATAGGCCTTACCTCAATAAGTATTAGCTTAACAGCCCCATAATTGTGTTGATATCTTCGATTTTCTCCATTTCCAGGATATCATTAATCAAACGATCGATATTTCCGGGGGAGAGGGGTTTCCGGGCGTAACGGGAACAGTCCTTGAATTTGGCGATGAGCTCTGCGGTGCTCAGGGGATTCCCGATGCTACCGCGCAGCACATCTACCCGGGCCTCATAGCTCTGGCCGTCCCGGGTTTTGATATTTACCCGGGAGGAATAACTGCCCAGAGCGGGATTCAGATGAAACCTCACCTTTTTAGCGGTTTCCAATACCTGGGGGTCATCCAGATTTTCCGGCAGGAAGTTGGCAATGGAGATGTTGCGGTGCTTTATAGCGACGCCCATAACGAAGGGAAGAGCTACTTTAGCGGTAATACTGGAGGTTGGTTTCCGCTTGATTTCGGGAGGATTGCAGAGACCTTCTCCTTCGGAGTTCCCTTCCAGGATGATCTCTCCGACCTCGTCCGGGGAGATCTTATGTTCATTCACGATTTGCAGGACCCCCTGGATATAGCTATGAGTCCCCTGACAGGAAGGCCAGGGCTTAAAGCCCACTTCGGACCCTCTAAAATGTTTCCCCAGGTCCGCTGTCGGAGAATCAGGATCAATATCATTGTTGTAATATACGCTGTATAGCAACTCTACAGCATCCTTGCAGGCTTCCATTCCCTTACTGGCCAGCAGCGCGCACAGAATTCCTTCCCGGTTATTAATGCCGTCGCGGATCGCCCTCAGGTCCGATCCGAATAAGCCTTTCGTTACGCCTGAGACCCGGTTCAGTGCCAGTCCCAGGGCATTCACCATCTGGCTTTCGGTCAATCCCAGCAATTTACCGGAAGCCGCCGTTGCGGAAAAGATCCCAAAGGTGGTTACCGGGAAAAAGGGATAGCCCCAGACTACATTGCCCCGGGGAGCACCCCCTAACCTTACACTCAAATCGTTGCCCAGCGCCATGGCCGTAATGAATTCCTTTCCGCTGACACGGCCGACCCTCTCAGCCATGGCAAATGCAGCCGGCAGGGTGGAGCCGGAAGGATGCATAATGGGCTTTTCCAGGCCAACGCAATCATCGAAGTCGATAGCATGAGTGAGGGAACCATTCACGAAACCAGCCACCCAGCAGGGGGCTTTGCCTCCAAAGCCGATGAGTGTGCTTTCCGGTTTGCCTCCTGCTTCCTGCATCAGATCGTAGACGGAGATGCAGGTATCCACCAGTGTGGTGGGAGGGAACATAACTCCCAGAGTATCCAGAACGCTTTTCTTGGCGGCTTCCCGGGCCTCCTCCGGAAGTGATTCGTAAGTAGTAGCAACTATGTTTTTCGCTAATGCCTGGGTAATCATCTTGTATGCCTCCTGTAATATAATTCGACCACCGGTTAAGGTTAAATTGACAGAACTTAAAGGAAACCATCTCACCTGAAAATGACCGCAGCTTCCCGTATAATAACAGTGCTTCGAGGGTAACTCTTGCCGGACCGCCTTCAGGCCAGCCTGAGAAGCTGGTTTCCACCGTTCCGGCACTTCGTAAACGATCAGGATGAATTTGTCTTAATTATAGCACAATACTTTCAGAGATCAACAGGCAGGCAGGGTCAGCGGCCGGTCAAAACTGCCGGAACGGGACGCTGCAAATCCGGGCTGTGATAATAAACAAATCTCGTTATCCGGGGTCTGGATGGCGATTATGGCTGATATCATTGAACAGCTCCAGGCGCGTCCCGTATTTGCCGCCCAGGGTAAAGACAGTTATGGAACCGGTGCTTAATCTCAGGTGGACGATATGGGACAGGGGCAGGCCCAGTACCCGACAAACGATCGTCAGGATCACGAAGTAATGCGATACTATTACTACCACTCCATCGGGGCGCAGGCTGGCGATCTTCTGGATGGTCTCCCAGCTCCTCTTTTGCACATCGTAAATAGACTCGCCGCCGGGAAGAGGTGCAGCCTGCGAATCTGCTCCACATATGAATTCATCCAGGTTGACTTTCAGTTCCAGGATGGAGATGCCTTCCAGCTCTCCAGCGTTGATTTCTTTTAATTCTGCCAGCGGCGTTACATCCAGCGAATGATGCCCGGCGATAGCCTGTGCGGTATCCAAAGCGCGCAACAAAGGACTGGAATAGACCGCCTGGACTTTCTCGTCCTTCAATCTCAGGCCGAGAGCCTTGGCCTGAAGCCGACCGTAATCAGACAGGGGCGTGTCGGTGCCCCCGCCTTGAATCCGTCTCTCGGCATTCCAGGCAGTCTCGCCATGCCGGACCAGTATAAATTTGACCAATCTGGTTCCTCGCTTTCCAGGTCCCCAGGTGCAAAGACTCCGGCAGACTGAGGCTGGCGGCTATGTTACCGTGAAGAACTTCTTCGTATCACCTCATAAATCCGGGCGTGTTCGACCCTCCTGTGATAGCTTGGATGAGTGTAAAACAGGAGTTCCTCCCACTGCGGAGGGTTGGCCACTGCCAGGTTCTGGTTGACCAGCCGCGTCATCGCATCGATAAATGCCTGCGGACTATCCGTCAGGTCCAGAGCATATCTATCAGCCTGGCTCTCCACATGACGGGTATAAGAGTTCGTCAGGGGGGAGAACAGACTGCTGATAGCGCCGAAAAGAAGCAGCAGCAAAGGAAGAGCCGCCGGATCGGCTATGCCGCTGAAACCGACGGGAACTGCCGTTGCTTTCAGCAGCACATCCACCAGCTTTAACACGATCAATGACAGCGCTGATTGGATGATAAAAAGCCGGAAAACATCCCGGTGGATGTGATGCCCTATCTCATGGGCGGTGACCGACTCAATTTCCGGCACGGAATACTGCTGGATCAGGGTATCGCTGATGGCAATCCGCCGGGTCCTGCCAATCCCCATCAAGGCGGCATTGGCGGAGGTGATCTTTGAGCTGAAGTCCAGGACGAATATTCCGCGGACTCTGGCCCCGGCCTTTTCGGCCAGTTTCTCAAGTCGTGACTTCAGCTCCCCATCAGCCAGGGGTTTAACCTTGTAAAACAGGGGCACCAGTACAATCGGAGCAATAACAGACAGGAAGACGGAGACAATCAGCATCAGGCCCCAGGCCAGAAGCCACCAGATATCCGGGAAGTACAGCAACAGCCAGTAGACTACTGTCACAGCAGCCGCGCTGAATACCAGCCCTATCGTCCCGCTTTTCGCCAGGTCCATCAGCCAGCCTTTAAGCTTTTGCGTGGAAATGCCGTAGCGGTGGGGCAGGATGAAACCCCGGTAATAGCTCAGTGGTGCAGTCAGGGCTTCATAAGCTGCCATCAATATCGCGAAATAGGCTACGGCGGTTGCGATGACCGGCCAGTCGAACAGGTCGGCGAACCAGTTGGATAAGCCGCTGAATATCAGTATCAGGATCAAGACCAGAGAGATTCCCGTTTCAAGCAGGCTCAGCCGCCGCCGGATCCGGGAGTATTCCAGAGCTTTTTTCTGCCTGGCCTGGTCCAGGGCAGGTCTCTCGGATGCGGCTTTCTCCGGGGGTAGTGCGCTCATTCTATTTAACCTTCAGGATGAGCTGAGTGCGGTGGATCGAGAGGGGCCGCTGTTTAAATCCCAGGGCGACCGCCACCTGTTCCGGACGTCCTGAACCGTTGCTGTCGCAGCGCAGATTCATGCCCAGAGATCCGATCGGAGGAGTCCAGTCCATAATCCAGAGATTCTCGATCAAAGCCCGTAAATCGTACTGGTGAGGCCCGGTGTCCCGCTGGTGCTGCCAGGGCAGATGTTCGAGTGCCAGTAATGACTCCAGGGCGGTCTTGATATCCGCAGGGCCTTCGGCAGTTTCAACTTCCACCTTATATTCCGCCCGGCTGACCTGCGACTGAAGCGAAGGCAGATCAAAAGCAATCGGATATACCTTGTCTACCGTCATCCCGGGAGGTAGCTGCTGGTTGACCGCGGAAATGAAAAAGTGGGGGGCTACCCCGCGGACACAAAATATGTCCATCAGCTCGGCTTCACTGGTCACGCCCAGGGGGAGGGGGGCTGCCAGCGAAATGCGCGGGTGCGGCGAAAATCCCGTGGAATAAGCAATCTTTATCCCAGCCCGGTTGAAGGCCCGTTGCCAGAGTCTTATGATATCCAGATGAGAGATGAATTTTAATTCATCTCCCCGACTAAACTTTATCCGCAGCCGCTGCATGTTTTTCCCTGGTTACTAATATTTCCTCGATTTTCAGACCTTCCATGCGGGTGACGACCAGTTTCAAATCCCTGTACCTGATTTGTTCGCCTGTTTTGGGTATATGCCCCAGAAGATTAAGGATGAAACCGGCTACTGTTTCGTAATCGCCTTCAGGTATCGCCAGATGCATCTCTTCATTGATGTCTTCGATCCGCATGCTACCGCCTACTTGGAAGGTAGTATCATTAATGATCTCATAATCTTTCTCTATAGCCGACATCTCGTCTTTGACATCGCCGACGATTTCTTCTACCAGTTGTGTAAGGGTGATGATTCCGGACGTACCGCCATATTCATCAATAACAACACACATATGGTAGCTCTTGGCCCGCATCTCCGTGAGCAGGTCGTTGATACGTTTATTTTCCGGCGCAAAATAGGCCGGACGGATAATATCGTCGATGGTTCTTTCGGTGTCACAAGCTCCCTTTGCCAGGCTCATCAGCAGGTCTTTAGAAGAGATGATCCCGACCACATTATCCCTTTTATCTTCATAAACCGGGTAGCGGGTATAGGGATGGTCGACGTAGATTTTGAAGAACCCTCCGATAGTAGTTCCCTTTTCTATCCAGGTAACCTCGGTACGGGGCACCATAACCTCTCTGGCCGGCCGATCGCCGAACTCAAAGACCTTATGCAGCATCTCGACTTCAGCCTTTTCAAAAGTGCCTTCCTCTTTTCCGGCGGTTATCATGGCGCGGATCTCTTCCTCGCTCACCAGGGACCCTCCGACAGGACGGGCGCCTAACAATTTGCCGAAACCCGAAGTTATCCAGCTCAAGACCAGTACAAAGGGGGTCAATATCACAGAGATGACGCGTATTGAAGGGGCCACGACCAGGGCTATCTTTTCCGCATGATGGGCCGCCGAGGTTTTGGGGATAGCGTCGCCAAAAATCAGCAGCACCACAGTGACGATAATGGTGGCGACCAGTACCGCACTTTCATCATTCTGTATCATTCTGACCGCCAGGGCGGTGCCGATGGCGGCGGCAGCGGTATTGACCAGGTTATTGCCCAGGAGGACTGTGGATAAAAATTGCTCCGGCCGGGCTTTGAGCCGGGCCACCAGCCTGGCGCCCCGGACATTTTTTTGCAGCATTCCTTCCAGTTTGAACCTCTGCAGGGACATAAAAGCTATTTCAGATGCGGCAAAAAAAGAGGACAGTATCACGAATAGTATAAAAAGCGCAATATATATTATGTCTGTATCTGACATAAAGTCAGAACCTCCCGATTACCATGGCGGAACTCTCTTTATGAATAATAACATCAGCTTCATAATCAGTAAAGTAGCGAGGCCTGACCATGGATTTATAATGCTCATATATTATTATGCGGCATCGGTCATTATAATGAAAGATCGAGGCTATCCGATCATTTTATTTTTTCTTTAATACCTGCTACTATGGTTATTATTTGCTTTAGATAAGGGTTACGGATGAAAAGAGCGTTTATACCGGTTACTCTGATCATTCTTTTAATAACAGTCGCCTTGCTTTTGGGCTGTAACAGGGCTGGCAGCGTGTTTAACGGTTCCGGCAGAATAATTGATCATGAAGTCAAAACAGCCAATTTTAACAGTCTGAATATTAAAGGGCCGTTCATAGTTGAGGTAAAACAGGCGGAAACCTGTAAAGTGACCCTGAGCACCGATGACAATTTGCTCAAACGAATCCGGATATCACTGGAACGAAGAACCCTGAAATTCAACATAGAAGCTCCGGCTACGTTTTTCCCCACCTATCTAAAAATTGCCATCGCTATGCCTCAGATCTCCAGCTTGAACCTGTCGGATGGTGCCCGGGCAGTTATTTCAGGCTTCAAATCTACCGACGATTTCATCCTTTTCATGTCGAAAGGCAGCGCTCTGGACGGATATCTGGAGGCGGGCACAGTCCAGTTCCATCTGTCCGGCGGCAGCCAGGTCAGCTTGAATGGAAAAGCCTTAAGACTTGAACTTGAAGCCAAAGGAGTCAGCAAGCTGGACCTGGCGGATTTTACTCTGACCAGCGCCATGATAGAGCTGGAAGAAGCTTCCGAAGCGACTCTGAATGTCAATGGCAGGTTCGACGCTGTCCTTAGTGACAAGTCCAGGGTCTATTATCTCGGTAATCCGTTATTCAGCGATACCTCCATATCCGGTGGTGCCACAATGCTGCATAAATAGCCGGAGACTGTCAGGCTGATAACCGGAATTTGTTATTCTCGGGATCTGATTTAAACTAATTTGCCGGATTATCCGGTTCAGGAGGTTTTTGTGTTATGCTTAAAGTAGAAGATACGGTTGTTGTGGTCATCGATATTCAGACCAAGCTCTGGAACGTGATGTATGAAAAGGAAGCCCTTCTGGAAAACGCCCATAAGCTGGTTAAAGGGATGCAGGTCATGGGGGTCCCGATTATCTGGACGGAGCAGAACCCTCAAGGGCTGGGGCCCACTGTCCCCGATCTGGCACAACTTGTCCCCGGGTTTCAGCCGATACCCAAACTGTACTTTAGTTGCTGCCAGGAAAAGGAGTTCCAGCAGACTATCAACGGACTGAAGCGGAAAAGTGTCCTGGTCTGCGGAATAGAAGCCCATATCTGCGTTTTCCAGACCAGTATGGAATTACTCGGCTCCGGTTTTGAAGTGCAGGTAGTCGCTGATGTTGTCTCTTCCCGGATAGAAAGAAACCGGGACATCACTCTAAGCCGGTTACAGAGCGAGGGAGTCAAATTGACCACTTCCGAAATGGCGATCTATGAGCTTTTAAAGAGCGCCGGGAGTCCTCAATTTAAAGAGATGTTGAGGGTGGTGAAATAGCTAATACTCCATTACATATCGGAAA
>JAQULX010000104.1 GCA_028718465.1 Dehalococcoidales bacterium
CGCGTGATCTCTTCAGCGGTCTGCTGCGCTCCTCCGGCATTATGGTTATAGGTTACCACCAGGTTGCAGCCTTCTTTTGCCAGAGTTAAAGCTATGGCCTTTCCAAACCCAATCCGGCTCCCGGCTCCGGTCACGATAGCGGTCTTTCCTTCTAATCCCAGATTCATGTTTTTCTCCTTCAGCTATCCTCAGATGTTTTATGACATGTCCTGAGTTTGACTTATTGGTAATAGATAAATCAATATGACCGGTTTCATTGCACTATTTCCGATTTTTCCCTAAATTTGTACCTCCCGTATTCGTTAGTATAAATCGTATAACATTCCCTAAGATCAGGCGACTTTTATGCCGACTACCTTCATTTGGGTGACGTCATCGAATCCTACCCGGGCATATTCCTTGCCTATTCCGCTCTCCTTAAAACCGCCCCAGGGAATTTCGGCTGCCGGCGAAGGGGTGCTATTTACCCAGACAGACCCGGCCTGTATCTCTCTGGTGAGTCTCATACCTCTGGCCGTATCTCTGGTCCAGATCGAAGCACACAGTCCGAAATTACTGTCATTCGCTCTGGCAATCACCTCTTCCTCCGAAGAGAACTTGATTATGCATGAGACAGGACCAAAAATCTCTTCACGAGCGATCCTCATCTCCTGTCTGGCATCACCGAAAACAGTCGGCATCACATAATAACCCTTATTGAGTGGAGGATTAGCCGGCCGAACTCCTCCCAGAAGGAGGCTGGCACCAGCGTCTATTCCCGACTTAATATAACTCTCTACGCTATCGCGGTGTTCCGCACTGACCATGGGCCCCATCTGAGTCGCCCGATCAGCCGGATCGCCGACGATTGTCTTTTTCATTCCGGCCACGAATTTTTCCACGAACTGATCATAGACTGCTTCGTGAACGTAGAACCTGCCGGGCGAGCCGCAAACCTGGCCGGAGTTAAAGGTAACCCCCGGAGCAGCGGTCGCGGCTGCCGCATCTACATCGGCATCTTCCAGGACAATAAATGGATTTTTTCCGCCCAGCTCCAGTTGAATTCTTTTGATGGTGCGGCTGGCGGCGGCCATAATCGCTTTTCCGGTCTCGCTGCTGCCGGTGAACGATACCATGCCCACACCCGGATGGGAAGCCAGGTATGTTCCTGCGGAAGAACCCGGTCCGGTAACAATATTGACTGTGCCCGGAGGCAGATCCACCTCTTCGAGAATTTCCGCAAATTTCAGAGCCGTCAAACAATCGACACTGGCCGGTTTAACCACGCAGGTATTACCAACCGCAATTGAATAGGCTACCTTCTTGGTGACACTATTCAATGGAACATTCCAGGGAGTGATAAGCGCTGTGACTCCGATCGGCTCGCGCTCCATGCAAACGCGAAAGTTGCTTTGAAGAGGAATGACATCGCTCAGCAGCGTCCTGGCGCACTGGGCGGCATATTCAAAAATACGAAACGATGCCTGGAGAACATTTTCAGAAACAGTGATCGGGAAGCCGTGATCACGGGATTCAAGCTCTGCCAGCTCCTTGATTTTTTTCTGGATCCTGTCAGCGATATCCAGCATGATCTTCGAGCGTTCCGCCTGGGTTTTCCCGGACCAGACCGGAAAAGCCCGGTGAGCCGCTTCGACCGCTTTATCCACCTCGGCCCTGTCCCCGGAAGAAACGCCGGCGAATACCTCTCCATTGGCGGGGTTGACCACCGGAATAGTTTTCCCTGATTCTGCTTCCATCCATTTCCCGCCGATCCACATTTTCAAGTTTTCCATAACTTCTCCTGATAAAATATTTGACTACCAAAGCTCTCTGGGACAGCTATCCCATATGAACGCCTATTACCTTCAACTGGGTGACTTCTTCAAGCCCGACTTTGGAGCTTTCCTTACCGATGCCGCTCTCTTTAAATCCTCCCCAGGGTATCTCAGGGGATGGTGGAGGCGTACTGTTTACAAAGACAGATCCGGCCTGTATTTTATTGGCCATTCTAATTCCCCTGGCGGTATCTTTCGTCCAGACCGTGGCAGAGAGCCCGTAGACTGTATCATTGGCCTTTTGAATCACTTCTTCGTCAGAGGAGAACTTAAGGAAACAGGCTACCGGGCCGAAGATTTCTTCCCGGGCGATCTTCATATTTTGAGTAACATCGGCAAATACCGTCGGCATTACATAATAGCCTTTATCCAGCGGGGGCTGGGTCGGTCGTTTGCCTCCCAATAACAATTTGGCCCTTTCCTCAATCCCGATTTTGATGTAACTCTCTATTTTATCTCTATGTTCGGCGCTGACTACCGGGCCCATCCGGGTGCGCTTATCAGTCGGATCTCCAATAACAATATCTTTGGCGATGGCGACAAACTTGTCGACAAATTCATCATAAATATTCTCATGAATATAAAATCTGCCGGGCGCAGCACATACCTGTCCTGAATTAAAGGTGGCGAACATGACTGCATTACCGACGACAGCATCCACATCGGCATCTTCCAGGACAATAAAGGGATTTTTGCCTCCCAGCTCCATAATGATTCTTTTCATGGTAGAGCTGGCAGCGGCCATAATAGCCTTTCCTGTTTCGCTGCTGCCGGTGAAAGATATGATATCTACTCCCGGATGAGTGGCCAGGGCCTCACCTACAGAGGCGCCCGATCCAGTGACAAAATTGACTGTTCCCTCGGGCAACCCGGACTTTTCAAGTATTTCCGCGAATTTAAGCGGGGCCAGGCTATCGATGCTGGCGGGTTTGACCACACAGGTATTTCCGACCGCCAGCGTGAATGCCATCTTCGAGGCGACTATATTCAGTGGAACATTCCAGGGGGTGATCAAAGCACAAACCCCGATCGGTTCACGCTGGAGATAAATATGGCAGTCGTTCTGTCTGGGAAGGACATCGCTCATCAGCAGCCGGGCAGCCTGTGCGGTATATTCAAAGTTGCTGATGGACCCCATAACCGTACCAAATGCCAGATCGAACGGGAAACCGTGATCACGTACCTCAAGTTCTGCCAGTTCCTGCGCCCGCTCTTTCAGTCCACCGGCAATCCGGAACATGATCTCGGACCGCTCAGCCTGGGTTTTTCCGGACCAGACCGGAAAAGCCCGGCGAGCCGCTTCGACCGCTTTATCCACCTCGGCCTTGCCCCCGGACGGGATGCTGGCAAACACCTCTCCGTTGGCGGGATTGATCACCGGAATAGTTTTCCCCGATTCTGCCTCCATCCATTTACCGCCGATCCACATCTGGTAATTTTGCATTTTGCTGCTCCTATATCGTATTAATTGTATTAGTTCAATACATACTAAATAACCTTAAAACAATTACAAATACTAAACTAACATCGGGATATTGTCAATAGTTAGTACCCTTCAGGTCAAGCAGGTAACGGGTTTATTTTACGTAACATGTTGCAGCGTTGTTCTCTGCGGTTGACTTTTTAAAGGGCATTGCTATAATTTTATTATTTATGCAAACGAATTGTAATTTATTGCTTCCGCTCATGAGAAATTAATAACAGCGTTCCAGACAAAGGCCAGGGACCCTGAAACAGGGCATCTCTGGTAATGCTCTCTGGACGCCAGGAGCGCCGGTGAAAACCGATAAATGGCTGGAATCGATCAGAAGCGAATTCCCTGCGCTTACAAACCGGAAGAACGGCAAGCCGCCCATCTATTTCGATAATGCCTGCACCACGCTGGTACCCAAACAGGTAATAGAGGCCATCGAAGAGTATTATGGAAGATTCCCGGGCTGCGGCGGCAAGAGAAGCCGGTACTGGTTTGCCCGGGAAGTGGAAAGCCGTATCGAAGGCAACCCGGAACAAGGGATCCAGGGGACGCGCCAGATAGTCCAGGAATTTATTAACGCTCGTTCTGAGAAGGAAATCATTTTTACCCTGAATACCAGCCATGCCCTTAACCAGGTGGCCCTGGGATATAAATTCCAGCCGGGTGATGTTGTCCTGTTGACCGACAAGGAGCATAATTCCAACCTGGCTCCCTGGCTGAGATTACAAAAGCAGGGAAAAGTAAAAGTCGATATTGTAGCTTCCCGGCCTGACGACACTATCGACCTGGACGATTTACAGCAGAAACTGGTCAGCCGGAAAGTTCGGCTTCTCGCCATGGCCTACACCTCCAATCTTACCGGTTATACTATCCCCGCCAGGGAGATCATCAAAATGGCCCACGATCACGGCGCACTGGTCCTTCTCGATGCCGCCCAGTCTGCCCCGCATATGGCCATCGATGTCCAGCATCTGGATGTCGATTTCCTGGCTTTTTCCATACATAAAATGTGCGGCCCCCGCGGCGTCGGCATTTTATATGGCAAACAGGACCTTCTGGGAAAGGAGCCCCATGAAGAGGATGATCTCGCCTGTGCTATCGAGCCGTTTATACTGGGAGGGGGCACTCTGGGGGACACCACCTATGATAAATATTTTCTTTTAGAGCCGCCCGAAAGATTCGAGGCCGGGATACAAAATTATCCCGGACAGATCGCCACTGCCGCTGCTATCCGGTTTCTTCAACGCATCGGCATGCCGGAGATCAACGCTATTGAAAAGAGATTGAACAGCTACCTTACCGAGCAGATCCTGGAGCAATATGGAGACACGGGCTGGTTCCAGATCCTGGGACCTCAAGATCCCGCCCAGAGAGGGGGGATCCTTACTTTCGAAGTCAAACGGCCGAATGCTGTCGGGTTAGCCGAAGAATTGAACTCCCGGAACAACATCATGATCCGCGATGGAGTCTTTTGCGTCCATGCCTATTTAAACAAGATATTTGGGCCTGATTGGACAAGGCCGAGATTACCAGGAGAGCACCGGATGACGTACCGCGTTTCTCTATATTTTTACAATACTCTGGAAGAATGCCGGGTATTCCTGGATACTTTGCATGATATCTTTAAAGAACGCAGCTATATCTAGCGCCGGCAAATTGCAGGCACTCTGAAACTGAATTATGGATGAGGCAGTTATAAAATTTTATCGCCGGCTGCTGAGGACTGAATTTGAACATGCCGGTGAACTGAAAAATCCCACGATATTTCTGGACTCGGTAGGCGAAAAAATTCAGATTTGCAGCCAGTTTGGCAGGGATTACATGCATCTGTTTATCAATATCCGCGAGGATGTGATCGAGGATGTAAAGTACCTGTGCACCTGTGATCCCACAGCCAATGTGGCTGTAGAAATTCTCTGCTCCTTAATAAAGGGTAAGACCCTGGAGCAAGCCAAATCTATCCGCGAGGATGATTTCTGCCGGTTCCTGAACTGTGAAGACCCTGATTTTCGGAAAAAGGCCAGAGGACTACTGGAGCTGCTGCACCGCGGTCTGTCCAGATTTTTATTTGAATCTACAGGTAAGACTCCTTCTTCTGAGTAGGCAGCCTGTTTTTAAATTGGTCGATGATATACCGGCAGGCAGCGAACCCTTCACCCCGATGGGCTGAAGCCACTGCCGCTATCAGATTGATGTCACCCACTCTGAGCGTGCCTGTGCGGTGAGAGATGGAGATGTCTTCCACCTGCCACTTCTGACGAGCTTCATCAGCGATCATTTGCAATTTCGCGCCGGCGCTTCCATCCGGGTCCTGATATTCTACCGATTTGACCGCTTTACCCTGTGAGTTATCCCGAATCAATCCGACATAGGTCACTACACATCCGCTGCCCGTGGTTTTAGTCCGGCTGACAATTTTTTCTACAGATAATGGCTCCTGTGTGATTTCAATCATTTTCCCTGGCTTCCTCCGGTATCAAGTCTCCTGTTATGAGCGTATGTTCATAATCAGGTTATCATGCTATAATAAAACCGTCAAACAGAACCAGGAAGATGCGGCAGGAGTGTAGTTTGGCAGAAGAAAAAATTATTTCCACATTTTGCCACGGCTGCGGTGCGGCGAAACCGCGCTGTGCGGTGCTGTGCCATGTAGTAGACGGCAAATTTGTCCGCGTCGAGGGTAATCCGGAGGCTTATAATAACGGGGTTGCGGGGAGCACCTCGTTATGCGCCAAAGGCAATACCGGTATGCAGTATGTATATGCCCGCGACCGTCTGCTATATCCGCTGAAAAGAGCCGGCGCCAAAGGAGAGGGGAAATTTCAGCGTATCACCTGGGATGAAGCGCTGGATACAATTGCCTGTAAACTAAAAGAGACTAAAGAGAAGTATGGTCCGGAGGCTTACGGTATTCTCTCTCCGGAGTACTGGCCGGTGCTCGGCACGATAGGCCGGCGCTTTTTAAATGTCTACGGCAGCCCGAATTATCTGCACAGCGCCATTTGCGCCACGCCCCGCCGGGCGGCTGCCCAGGTGACCATCGGTTTCAGCGCCATGGCACCCGATGATTTCGAGAAATCCAGGCTGATTGTCAACTGGGGAGCGAACCCTGAAAATTCAGTTACGAATCAAGGACAGCCTGTTGCCATTTTGAACGCCCTGAGAAAAGGGGCCAGGCTGATAGATATCCGTCCGATGCTGGACCCGCTGGGGACCAGGGCCGATATGTGGCTGCCGATCAGGCCGGGGACGGATTGCGCTCTGGCCCTGGCGATCCTGAATATCATTATCAACGAGAAACTATATGATTCCGACTTCGTCAGCAACTGGTGCTACGGCTTTGACAAGTTGACCGGGCATGTGCAGCAGTATTCTCCTGAATGGGCGGCCGCGATCACGGGAATCCCGGCAGACCGCATTAGAGAAGCGGCCAGGATGATGGCCGGCATTAAACCGATGTTTCTGAAAGCCGGCAACGGAATCGGCGACCAGGCGACAGACGGCGTTTCCACTATCATGGCCGTCAGTCTTATATCCGCCGTCACCGGCAATCTGGACACGCCGGGCGGTTATTACGGCGGGGTTTTACCAACCGCTCCCAGTCTGATAAAAATTAAGCCCATATCCCATTTAACTGAAAGAGCGCCTTCCGATATGGTCAACAAACTGGTAGCCCCGGAGGCGCCCATCTGGTATCAAAAGCCGGGCTACTGGGAGAGCGGCCCTTCTTCAGCCTATTATAAAGCCCTGATGAGCATCCTCTCCGGTAAACCTTATCCCCTTAGAGTTGTGCAGGCTTCCTGTACCAATCCGCTGTCCGCCACCCGGAATCCCCGGAAAGTGGCGGAGGCGTTGAAGAAGCTGGACTTCTTTTTTGTCATGGACGTTTGCCGGGCGCCTCATATCAACTATGCGGACATTGTCCTGCCGGCCTGCACCGGTTATGAACACAGTCATCAAATTGAAGTAAGAAACCGAAAAGAAGGCGCCTGGATCGGGATTTATAATAAAGTCATCGAACCGCCGGGTGAGTCCCGTTCCGACTGGCAGTTCTTCCTGGACCTGGCAGTGAAAATGGGCTACGGCGCTGATTTTTGGTATGGGGACATGGACGCCTGCTTAAGAGATCAATTGGCGCCTTCCGGGATCAGCCTGGAGGACCTGAGAAAGAGTCCGCGCGGGATATTCGTGAAGAGAAGTGAACCTCTGCCTGAGCCCGAATACCGAAGGTATTCAACCCTGTTTAAAGACCTCCCTCACGGCAAGGTCCAGTGCTATAACGAATTCATTGGGGGCAAAGAAAACAATGACGGGACCGGGAAGCTGCCGTATTTCCCCGTTTATACCGGCCCCCCGGAGGGAATAGCCCAGACGCCGGAGACAGCCAGGGAATATCCATTGGTTTTGAGCGATGTCCATGCCTATCGTCTCTGTCATCATAGCTACTTAAACGATCTTCCCTATCTGCGCGAGCTTCAGCCGTATCCCTGGGTCCGCATCAACCCGGCTACAGCGCAAAAATACGGGATAGATAATGGAGATTGGATCAGGGTGGAGTCCCCTCACGGCTGGTGCCGGTTTAAAGCGGAATACTTTGAAGGGATCGCCCCCGAGGTATTGATGACCCGGAGAGGCTGGTGGCAGTCCTGCGAGGAACTGGGCCTTCCCGGATACACGGAATTTGAAGGAGGCAGTGAAGTTAATAACCTCTATAATTCCGACACGGCCCATTTCGACAAGTTTTATTCCCAGATGCCGAAGCAAACCCTGGTTAAGATAAGCAAGCTTGAGGGAAAGGCCGGTGACACCTTTAGGGGTGAGCGCCATACCTTCAAGCTGACAGCTTTCCATCCCGGACCAGCTTCTGGCTTTTATTCCAGTTTTTCCTTCGATCCGGAGCGCTGCCTGA
>JAQULX010000105.1 GCA_028718465.1 Dehalococcoidales bacterium
AACTGCGGATACGATCAAAAGCCAGACTGCCGCCCTCCGAGCGAAATCCACCGGATATCTTAAGCCAAACCTTGCTCATTCTCAGGTCTCTTTCGGCCAGATTATTATCAAAGGGGACCTCCGGATCATTCATAAAGCGTAAGATATCTTCTTTATAGTCCCTTAGCCGCTCCACCAGATTGCGGGCTTTACCCTTGGCCTTCCTGCCTCGCTTGAGCTGGCCGGTCTCTTGAGGGAGAGGATTGGCTTTCTCCCCTAACCTGACAATGGCATCGTACCAGTGGTTAAAGTCATCTAATTGGTCTTGCGTGAGGATCCCGACATAATCCTCGATCGTTTGTTTTATCTCTAACAGCAGGTCTATCAGGGCTACCGGCCAACTCTGCTTAAAGTTTTCGCTAATGCCCTTCAGGTCTCGCAGGAGATGGGCATTGCAGAGGGCATGCTTACA
Organism: Dehalococcoidales bacterium; assembly: GCA_028718465.1. Next base: position 452 of record JAQULX010000105.1, read on the forward strand.
TTTATCATAGTGATAATAAGGCTGCCAAAAATCATGGCAGGCTGTACCTCTAAACCCCGGCAGAATGCCGATGGCGTCCGTCGCCACCTGGCCCCGTTTGGCATGGGTTTCCAGGTAAGTAAATCTCTCATTACCCGCACTGTGCAGCCAGTAACTCCGGCCCTGGATACGGGTGCCGGTTTCATCAAAGTGGGTTACCGCAGACTGTATCAACTGGTTTTTAATATAGGCCATCGAATCCTGCAGGGCCTGCGCGCACTGGGAGACGATCTTCACCAGTGTCCCCTGGCTGACCGGGAGATTCAAGAGGTCCCGGCTGATCTCGGCCAGCCGGTCGTAGGGCACAAAATGCCCTTTATTCAGGTAGATCATCAGGGACTCATAAGTCTCGCCATACTGAATGTAATGGTCTACTCCCGGCGGAAAGGCCGCCGTAGTAGTCTCACCACAATGCGGACAGGTCTTAGTAGGCACATTGTGCTGAGTGACCACCGGGGTAATCTTAACATCCCAGACCTGACGGGTTTGGCCTAAGGCCGCCTTTTCGGTCGAGAGGTCCTGGCCGCAATGACAGCAAACCTCCACGGGATGTTCGATTACTACATCCGGCTGCTCCTTGAGGCGTAAAGTGTGCCCTGGATGACCGGGTTGTCCGCCCGGCTTACGTCCGCTTTTCACCCGTAAACTGTGGGGTTTAATAAAGGGACTGGTAGAAGGCGGCTGGCTGGAATTAGTGCAGTTCTGATTGAGACGGGCTCGTAGTGTCTGGTTTTCCTCCGTCAGCCTGTCATTATCGGCTTGTAAGAGCGCAATGTACTGCTGCAGGGCGAGAGAACTCCGTCCAATTTCCTGTCGGATAGCCGGAGTGGCAAGTCTGACACGATTCGGAGAAATCAAGGGAGCCGCTCCAGGAAGAGACCCTGAACCAGTGTTGCCGGGAGAAAGGGTGGAGGTTAGCTCTATTTTAGATTGTGCACTCTGTGGTTTGACCATTGTTATGTATACCAATTATTACTATATCACAGAGCGATATTTGAGGCTAGCGCAATTTAAGCTCATTTACGCTGAATAGTTACGCCGATTCGTTCTTTCTCTCCACAAACCAATAATTGAAATTGGGTGAGTATAATTCCGTCAACTTTGCACCAATCCATTGTGCAAGTTCCCCGAAACTCTTTCCGGTCGTTTGCCCTTTTCGCCAGATACCTACCAAGGTAATGGGGACTTTTCCCTTAACATCTAAGATGGGCCAATATTTTGTAATACTCCTTACCGGGTCACAATCTTCGTCATACTCCACAATATATCTGTGGTTTTTGGTTTCAATTAAGATGTCCGCTTCAGGCCAAATAGATTTTGGGTGTTCTGTCCATTCAATTTTCACGTGATTCTGAAGATGCGAGAATTGAGACTGCATTTCAGATATTAATTCTCTTAAAAATACCTCCCTCATTGTTTGATTCATTTATGCCTCCCATTGCAAAGTAGACTTTTTTACACTTAAGACGTTATTATCACGAGGGTGAATCTAAAGATTCTAAAACTGGTCCCCATTGATTTCTTGAAATCCAAAGATCAGCTGTGTTACGACTGGGAAACAGAGAAAAAATTATTTTTGTCCGACTTTCAGCGATGGATTGGTAAAATATTTCCCCATGGCTAGGATGCTTAATCTTAAATTCCGAGGCAACAGTGTTGCCAAGTATTAATATTTGTTTTGGCTTTAATTTTTCGATTTGCCCTTTCAGATATTTAGAGCAGTACTGGATTGCAATTTTCCGATTTGATTTAAGTTTTTGATTCACGAAACATTTTATCAAATCCGTGAATACCCAAGTTCGGTTTTCCGAATCCAGTATCCTAAGGAGTTCTCTAACCTGGCTTTGGTGAAATTTCTGAAGTGGAGCCCGAAGATAATAATTTCCGATCCACGATACCTCATCTTCTAATCTGTTTTGTTTAGGACGGAAATCCTGCTCTCGGCCTCCACCGTGAGCTTCGGCAACAATCAGAACTTCGAGAGGAATATTAACTACCGAAGAAGAAAAACCTGGAAGCAAGTTGCTAAAATGACCATATTTTTTATCGTAATCTGAAAAATCAGATCTGGCTTTCCGACATTGATCACATAAAGGACGGCTATTAATTTCCTGAAACATCCTTTTACATATTGATTGGGTCAAAATACCATAGCTCAAACTACTCACCCCTTTTCTAACATTGGATAATAAATTGGCCAGGACAGATAATCAGTGGTATCTGACACAAATAATTTACAATCCACCCTTTGTTTAATCAGGTCACAGTACGGGAGTTATATTTTTTAATAACTAATTTATTTTAGCTACTCTATTTTGAATACTTCGATGGAGTGTTCTTTACAGAGATCGAGTAAATCGCTACTCGAGTCTCTTCCGGTGTCTCTATAGACTACGCTGCATCCCTTAATTATGAAAGAAGGGTAATCGCGAGCGAATAAATATTTATAACAGAGGATTTGACCTATAGCTTCGTAATTTAAATGGACTTTTGCTTCAATAAGCTGAATTGCAATCCCAGGATTATCCTTCTCTATTTTTCGAATACCACTTTCGTTTAAGGGAATAATAGGTTGATTCTTTGGTTGAGGAACTTTCCAAGGTCCCTTCACACCTGCTCTGATTTTCACATTACTTTCCAAGCAAATTAAATCTACAGACTTTTGTGAACCTACAGGAATTTCCGAAAAATATTGTCCAGGTAATCGATTTGACTCAACAAAATCTTTAATAAGTAACCATTCTGGAGGGCGGATAGTAAGCAACGTTCATGCTCCTTAAAAAGAAACCGACCGCTAATTCTCTAAAATAAAATAGAACCAAGAATTGTCAAATGGTCAGAGATTAGGCTGTAACGCCTTTAAAAAATGTCGGTAAGCATTTTCTAGCCTCAGATAAATCTTGTGTAGTATAAAATTTTATCTTAAGATTTACAGTCTCTTTAGGTAAAGGTAGTATGATCTTTGGCATTGTTTAGCTTACCGGCCTTACTTAAAACCATTATAGCACGACTTGACTTTTACAAATATCTCAGATATATTTGGGACAACCTTAATGTTAAGCTAAGGAAAGATATGGAAAATAATATTCAGAAAAAATCCAAGATGCGCATGATTCACGTTCGTATACCGGAGGAGTTGCATAAAAGGCTTCGTATTCGTGCTGCAGAAACTGAGATCACTATGCAAGATTGGGTGGCAGGGGCAATAGCGCACGAATTGGAAAGGACAAAGCCGAAAAAGTGATAAAAATCGTAAGTAAGCTGCACAACTTGTTAATTCGCTAATAATTATTTATAGCCAACCGAAGAGGTAAGAATTTGAGAATACGATTGGTATTTTTACTTTGGTTAGTTGTTGGGATGATTCTTAGTGCATGCACGCCGGGTCAAATACCTTCTAGTGTGCCAACTCAAGAATCTACACTTAATTCAACCACATCCGCGCTACCACAATCTTCAACGACTCTTTCTTTTACTCCAGTACCGAGTATATCGGTAACACCAAAACCTCAGATAATACTTCCATCAGGAATGAGTGCATTCTATGGCCAGGTGCTTTGGGGAGGCAAACCACAGCCTAAATCCACAGTAATTGCTGATACTAAACCGCCAGTCATAGTAGTTCCGCCTTGGGAATCATCTTCCGACAAATATAAGAAATTCACAATTGACACTAGCATTGAAGGAAGTTACGTTCTCATACTTGAGCCAGGCGAATATTATATTGGATGCACGTTACAAGGCTCAGATTATATCTCCTATAAGACTTCTGGTTTTGTTCCTGGGTTATTTGGGGTGAGTAGTCGTAAGATAGGCGTTGGCGAAACTGTGCAAGTTGATTTGGAAGCTAATGATTGGTCAATCAGTCTGATTTCACCAGGAAATCCGTTTACACAGTACGACAAGAATCATTCGGGAAACACATTAAACATAAATACACCCACCTTAACATGGCAACAGTATGACTGGACAAAGTACGACGGTAAAGTGGGTTATTACAAGGTTGAACTCGGTATTATCAAAGACGGATACCATGTTGTCTTGACCGACAGGACGGATAATCCGACTTATTCCGTGAAGAAGCCTCTTGAGACTGGAGAATATGAATGGAATGTGCGGGCATTCTCCAGTTCAGGTGGCGAAATAGCCGGGACCATTGATGAGTTTTACTTTCTTATTCAATAACCACGATATGAATCGACGAGTGCAAGATAAAAATGCCTAAGCGTGAAGATGACTTCTGGGCCAGCCAAAAAGAAGAACTGAGATATTGCTCTAAACACAAGCGCTATTATCGAGCCGAAGTTGGATGTCAGTTCTGCTGGATGGAAGAGCATCAAGGAAGAACATCTCCGAAGCTTCGAGAATGTCCGATTTGCCATGAAATGTCACTGTTCCAAACCGGAGACAACCTTTTTGAATGCTTGAATCTTAAGTGTCCTAAGTATCAGAAAAGGCAAAGCATTGAGCTCAACACAGAACAAAAGACGAATGTGACCGAACGCCACGCCGCTCAACCTAGCGCAGCGAGTCATGATAGGGAACACGTTTCAGACGAAGAATCAATGAGGCAATCGGCTGAGTATAGCAGAAAGATTTCACTTCACGCAAAAGAACTAGGAACAGACATTCGGTCTTCCAACAACAAATCCGTTCGGACTGATGAAGTTGCGCAGTCCAGTCGACGAAAGAACATTAAGCCTGTGAGGGGTGGAGTAGGACTCCCGAAATGGACTATTGCTCTGCTATTCGTTCTGGCTCTTTCAATCGTTGGGACAGGAATCAGCTTATACGCAGAAACGTTCATCCCATTTTGGATTATTTTTGGATTCTCCGCTATCTTCTCAATTGAAAAATGGTTCAGCTATTACACAAGAAAATATAAATGGATTGGCAAGCTATATAGGCTCATTCTCAATCTGAGTATATTGTCGTTACTCGGTCTGCTCATCTGGTCAGGCATCAGACTGTTCTCAAGCCGGTTCACTTATAACGCCCTGATAGGCAGCCTCATATTCCTTGTGGAATTTATCTTCTTTATTTGGATGTGGAGGGTTATTTCAAGGAATAGCTGGCGATGGCCTAGCATGAAATTAACCGTGTTTTCCTTGATATGTCTTTCGGTTGTGTTTGCCTTTGCTGGTGTACAGCCACTATCCATATACAAAGATGAAATGATTACCCGAATCGGTCATACTATAACCGCCGGCCAGGCTGCTCTGACGACCGCGGAACCTTCAAAACCACTACCTACGCAGACCCAGATTAACTCAAAACCTACGCAATCTCAGGCTAACCTAAATACGGCTACTGTAAATGACTATGCAAAGATGTTCAACCAGTTCAGACAATCAAACGGATTACAACCACTAATGTTCACCGACGACTTAAATAGAATAGCAGCCCTTAGATTACAGGAATTAAAAACTGACTACAGCCATCATAGCGCAGGAAATTATAACCAACACCTTGGAGAGAACATCGCAATGAGCACAGGTGCCCTAAACGATTCCAGCGCACTGAATATGTGGGAAAACTCATCTGGGCACAGAGCTAATATGCTTGACAGCACTTATAGATATACAGGTTACGCAATATATGACGGCGGATTCTGGGGTGGCGCATATGCCGTCCAAGTTTTTTCCGAGTTCGACACTGTCAACGGTGTTCCGCAGTTACCGCCTGGATGGTACTGGAGTAAGTAACCGGTATATATATTTATATTCTGAGCATATATGCTCTAAATCTAGGAACAAAAATGAACAAACTACTTACAATCGGAGTTTGTGGAAGAAGTTGTTCTGGTAAGGGAGTAGTTACTGAAGCCTTGGCCAGTACCAACCGCAGTGTGCTTCTTCTTCAAGCGGACTATTACTTCTATAAAAATAACTCCTGCTCATACAATGGTTATCCCTGTATAGAACATACCAACAGCATCGACTTCGATAGGTTAATTAACGACGTCGTATGTCTCCAAGATGGCAGAGATACCGTTATTCGTGTCACTACTCCATGGATGTCTCAAGTAAATATCGAAATCACTTCAGCAGACCTGCGTATAAAGAAACTACTGGTTGTCGAGGGGTATTTGGTATTCGCTGTGAATAACCTCGTCCGCCTATGTGATCATAAGTTATTTATTCAATCATGTGACTATGAAGTACTGTATCGAAGACTTTTGAGAGACGGATTCAATCAGCTTAACTATATCCACGATGTGGTTATCCCTGTTTCAAAAGAATATATGCAGACACAAACGAACTGTGCCGATAAAATTGTCAATGGTGATCGACCAAAGAACGAAGTTCTTGATGAGGTTAAACAATACTTCCAGGATAAATTACCTTCCATTTCTTTTGATCAGCCGCCCTATAAAGTTCAACTCGGTGACTTAATATCTGATGATGCCTGGCATCCTATTGACTTCAGCAATTATAAAGATTGGGTGAAGAAAAGAAAGTCTGAATTGGATCAGGGTGAAATTCTTAAGGGAAATACCTTTGAATACAGAAAAAATCCGCATACAGGTGTATATGAGCTAAGATTGGGTCCTTGGTGCAAACCTAGAATTTGGCGTTATACATTAGCAGAGACCCAGGCTCATTAAGGAAAACAATGATCGACAATACACAAACCTTTAATAATCTTATGGCTCAGGGGAAAATCCGCGTTCATGATGATTACTTACTACATACAAACCCTGGACCTCTTTCTCCAGATTTTAACTTCGATAAGGTTGAAGGCATGTTGTTAGGAGCAGCCATAGGCGACTCGCTAGGTGCAGCTTCAGAAAGTCTAACACCGAGCGAGAGAAGAAAACGGCATGGCGAGATAAAAGACTATATTCCCTATAAACGGTCTAAAAATAAGCCGCTTGGTGCTCCGACAGACGATACTCAATTAACCTTCCGGACGCTTAAACAGCTTATTAAAGATGGAGGACTCATCCCTGACAATTTGGCAAATATGTTTTGCAAGCACCACATTAGTGGCATCGGAGGTACTACTAAGGAATTTATTCGCAATTATAAAGACCGGCATAAAACCTGGTACGATTCTGGGCCAGATTCACTTGGAAATGGTGTCCTTATGCGAATATCTCCGGTAGTAATCCCTTATCTCCGGAATCCCAGTCATTCCATGTATATCGATGCAGTCCTCGATGCTGTGATAACGCATAACTCATTTGCTAACACCGCCACGAGCGCGACATTTACACATATCTTTTGGAAATTGCTCAGCTTGAAACATCCACCGGATATGAGATGGTGGATCGATACTTATTGTGAAGCAGCAGAAAAATTGGAGGGTAATACAACCTATATTAACCACGGAGAACCGCTGTGGCAATTCACTTATAAAAAAGTGAATGATGCAATACGGAGGAATCTGTCCACGTTGCAGGCTTGTAATGAGTGGGGTTCCGGAGCAAATCTGTTTGAAACTGTACCTTCAGTTATCTATATTCTTGCCAAACATTCCCAGAATACAGAGGAAGCTATTATCCGAGCTGTCAACGATACCAAGGATAATGATACTGTTGCCGCAATCGTTGGGGCCGCGGTCGGAGCCTTAAATAGTTTGAGTAGTATCCCCAGCCGTTGGATCAAGAACCTAACCGGAAGAATAAATGGGGACGATGATGGAGAAGTTTTCAAACTAATACTGGAAGCTAAGAGAAAGTTTTGGCTCGTGGCGGATTGATAAATAGAAGGAG
>JAQULX010000106.1 GCA_028718465.1 Dehalococcoidales bacterium
GAGGACAGGTCTGCATCAGCCCGTTTGCCAATCCGGGCCTGGCTTCGGCAGGCACGGGGGACGTCCTTGCGGGGGGCATCTCCGGAATGCTGGCCCAGGGCTTATCACCGTTCGATGCCGCCTCCTGCGGAGTTTTCCTGCACGGGTTATCCGGCGAAATGGTGAAGTCGGAAATGGGCGATGCCGGAATGCTGGCCAGCGACCTGCTGCCGGTCTTGCCGAAGGCCATTAGACAATTAAAATGCATTTAACTTACAATATTACTATGGTTCTTCCTTGAGAGGAGAGCCTGCCCATGATCCTTACATGATGTAGGGTCAGGTGAGGGTGCTTAAAGGCTCCTCACCTGTATCTCTCCCCCAGGGAGAGAAATGGTCAGTTTGAACAGTACTGGCAATAGAGGTGAAAGATGCTTCTGGCAATTGATGTCGGCAACACCGGTATGGGTTTAGGCCTGTTTGAAGGCGATGAAATGCGCATATCGTGGCGTATGGCCACCAGCATTTCCCGGATGCCGGATGAATACGCATCTCTCCTTTTCCCGCTGTTACATCAGGAAGGGATCAAAACCTCGGACATTACAGATGTCTGTATTTGCTCCGTAGTGCCGCCGATGATAGTCACCCTGGAGGGGCTGTTTGAACGCTACTTTAATATCAAACCCCTGGTGGTAGGCGCCGGCACGAAGACCGGCGTCCGCATTCGCATGGACAATCCCCGTGAAGTAGGGCCCGACCGGATCGTTCACAGCGCCGCCGCGCACCAACTCTACGGCGGGCCGCTGATTATTGTGGATATGGGGACAGCCACCACCTTCGATGTTGTTTCCAGGGATGGGGAGTACCGGGGTGGCGCCATCGCCCCGGGCTTTCAGACTGCTGCGGAAGCCCTGTTCGCCCGTACCGCAATGCTGCCACGGGTAAAACTGGCCCGTCCCCCGAAAGCCATCGGTACCAATACTATTGCCGCCATGCAGTCCGGGATCGTCTTCGGTTATGTCAGCCTTATCGAAGGAGTGGTTTCCCGAATCCAGAAAGAACTGCCGGAGAAAGCCCGGGTCATTCTGACCGGAGGCTACCTGGATATCATTGCCCGAGAGACCAGTATTATAGATATTGTAAATCCCAATTTGATTTTTATCGGTCTGAGAATGGTCTACGCCATGAATACAGTTTGATATGGAGCATCTATGTTGACCAACAAAACAATAGTATTAGGAGTTTCCGGCGGAATCGCCGCTTACAAGGCAGCCGACCTGTCCAGCAAACTAACCCAGGCCGGCGCTAAAGTCAGAGTAATCATGACCCGAAATGCCCGGGAATTCATTACTCCGCTGACTTTCGAGGCCATCACCACCAACGCCGTGATTACGGATATGTTCCAGACCACCGCCGAGCACCGCATTAACCACATCGCCCTCTCGGAAATAGCGGATGCAATAGTGATCGCCCCGGCCACCGCCAATGTGATCGCGAAAATCGCCGGCGGTCTGGCCGATGAAATGCTTACCACCACAGTCCTGGCTACCCGGGCTCCGGTTATCATTGTCCCGGCCATGCATACCGCCATGTGGGAAAATCAGGCTACACGGGAAAATATCGCCAAGCTGAGAGAGCGTGGTTTTCACATTATTGAACCGGCGAACGGCCGACTGGCTTCCGGGGGCTACGGCGCCGGGCGGTTCCGGGAAACAGAGGTTATCATAGGCAATATCAAAAAAATACTGGGCAGAAATGGTGATCTCTCCGGCAAGCACATCACTGTCACCGCAGGCGGGACGCAGGAACCCATCGACCCCGTCCGCGTCATCACCAACCGCTCATCAGGTAAAATGGGCTATGCCATTGCTGAAGCCGCCCGGGACAGGGGCGCCAATGTCGATTTGATAACTACCCCGACCGCTCTCGCCAGGCCGGTAGGAGTCGAGGTAGTCCAGGTGGAGACCGCCGCCCAGATGAAAGAAGCTGTAGAAAAAGCGGTTGCCCGGACTGACGCTCTGATCATGGCTGCCGCAGTCGCCGATTACCAGGTTGCCGAAGTGGCGGAAAACAAGATCAAGAAAGAGAAGGGAGGCTTGACTCTGGACCTTATCAATACTCCCGATATTTTATCCGAAGTGAACGGCAATTTCCTCAAGATAGGTTTTGCCGCTGAAAGCCAGGACCTGATCGCCAACGCTCGTAAAAAGGTAAAGTCCAAAAATCTCGACCTGATTGCGGCTAACAATATAACCGAGGAACACAGCGGCTTCGGCACGGACACCAATAAAGTGGTCCTTATCGGCAGGGACGGGATGCCGGAAGATATGCCGCTAACAACCAAACGGGAGGTAGCCGAGCGCATTCTGGACAGGGTGGTCAGGCTGCTCAAAGAAGGGGCCGGACGGACCGACCGGCCGGACCGCTTCCGCCCGGCCTGAATCTCCCCCGGTATAGTAAGCGGAGGCCCTGCCTGTCATCCCTCCGTAGAGCGTAATTGCGAGATATCCTTAGCCTGTTATCCTGAAGGAGCCTTTTGACTTCGCTGCCGCGAACAGCAAAATTACTGTTTGGCTCACAGTGGTGTTGCAGGGAATAGATTGAACGATAAGACTAAATAAAAGGAAACAAAAATGTCAGATTCAACCGGTGCACAATTCGATATGGCGAAAGCCTATGAGCCCGGCAAGGTAGAAGATAAGTGGTACCAGTTCTGGATTGAAAGGGATTATTTCAAACCTGCCATAGACCCGCAAAAAAAACCCTTCACCATCATCATGCCGCCCCCCAATGTCACCGGCGAGCTGCATATCGGACACGCTTTAACCGCCGCCATCGAGGACATTATGGTGCGCTGGCACCGCATGAAAGGCGATCCCACACTCTGGGTCCCCGGGGTCGACCATTCCGGAATTGCCGCCCAGGTGGTAGTGGAAAGAATGCTGGCCAAAGAGAAGACCAACCGCTACCAGATAGGCCGCGAGAAATTCGACCAGCGCATGAAAGAATGGGCTTCGCAGGCCAGGAAATCCATCACCAACCAGCATATGAAGCTGGGGGTTTCCTGCGACTGGAGCCGGGAATGCTATACCCTGGACCCCGGACCCAGCCTGGCAGTACGGACAACTTTTTACCGGCTGTTCCAGAAAGGCCTGATATACCGCGGCGAAAGGATAGCTAACTGGTGTCCGCGCTGCTCGACCGTTCTTTCCGACCTGGAAGTGGACCATAAGGACGAGGGCGGCAGTCTCTGGTACATCCGCTATCCGCTGGAAGACGGCAAGGACTATATCACCGTCGCCACCACCCGGCCGGAGACCATGCTGGGCGATACAGCGGTAGCTGTCAACCCGAATGATCCCCGTTTCAGGGAATGGGTCGGGATGAACCTTGTACTCCCATTTGTCAACCGGACAATTCCGATCGTGGCGGATGAGGCTATCGATCCGGAATTCGGTACCGGCGCCGTTAAGGTGACGCCAGCCCATGACCCGGTCGATTTTGAAATCGCCCAGAGGCACAAACTGCCGCTGATAAACATCCTGAACCCGGACGCCACCATGAATGAAAATGCCGGACCGTATAACGGCATGGACCGTTTTGAATGCCGCAATAAAATCGTTGAGGACCTGAAAAATGAGGGATTGATGGACCGCATCGAGCCCTACTCGCATGCCATCGGGCACTGTCAACGCTGCCAGACCATTATCGAGCCGATCGCCAGCAAACAGTGGTTTGTGAAAATGGAACCGCTGGCCCGGCCTGCCATTCAGGCTGTAAATGAAGGGCGCATCAAGATCATCCCGGAACGCTTCAACAAGGTCTATCTGAACTGGATGGAGAACATCCGCGACTGGTGCATCAGCCGGCAGTTGTGGTGGGGCCACCGCATCCCGGTCTGGTACTGCCGGGACTGTGGAGACATGGTTGTAAGCATCGAAGACCCCACGTTCTGCCACTGCGGCTCCCGGAATATCGAGCAGGACAAAGACGTTCTGGACACCTGGTTCAGTTCCGGCCTGTGGCCGCACTGCACTCTCGGCTGGCCGCAGGAGACCGAAGACCTGAAATATTTCTACCCTACCTCCGTGATGGAGACCGGCTACGATATCATTTTCTTCTGGGTAGCCCGGATGATAATGATGGGCATCGAAAATACCGGAGAGATCCCTTTTCATACCGTTTATCTGCACGGGCTGGTGCGGGATGAAAAGGGAGAGAAGATGAGCAAGGTCAAGGGCAACGTGCTTAACCCGCTGGACGCCATCCGGGAATACGGCACGGATGCGCTGCGCTTTGCGCTGTCCACCGGGACCTCGCCGGGCAACGATATGAAGATGACTGCCGGCCGACTGGAGTCCAGCCGCAACTTCGCCAACAAGATCTGGAATGCCTCCCGTTTCGTGATTAAAAGCATCAACCCCGATACAGCGGCGGCACAGGTCGATAGAGGGAAATTGACGGTTGAGGACCGCTGGATTCTGAGCCGGATGAACCGTACCATCATCAATTCGGTCAAGCTCATGGATGACTACCAGTTCGGCGAAGCCCAGAGGCAGATATACGATTTCCTCTGGAATGAGTTCTGCGACTGGTATATCGAGATCGCCAAGATCCGACTGAAGGATGAAACCGCCGCTTCGCCGGTACCGGTATTGACTCACGTTCTGGAGACTTCTCTCCGTCTTTTGCATCCCTATATGCCTTATATTACCGAAGAACTCTGGCAGACCCTGAAATCCAGACTGCCCGCCGGGAGCGCCTGGAAGGAATCGATCATGATTGCGCCCTATCCGGATGGAGATGAAAGCGCTATCGATCCCCAGGCAGAGCGCATCGTGGAGTCGGTCATTGAAATCGTTCATTCCATACGCAACGCCCGGGCTGAGCGCAGGGTGGAAAGCAATAAATGGATTGAAGCCAGGGTCTTTGCCGGCGACATTGAAGCCGATTTAAAACCTTACCGACCGGTAATCGAGACACTGGCCCAGGCCAGACCGCTGGAGATAATAAATGCGCATCACCAGGGCGTCTCGGACGATAACGACCTGGTACTGGTGCTGAAAGACAGCGAGGTAGTCATACCGCTGGCCAGCATGGTAGATATAGCGGCCGAGAAGGCCAGGATACAAAATGAGATGGCTGAGGTCAAAGCTAATGTCGAGCGTCTGGAGGCCCGCCTGAACGACCAGGCTTTCATCAACAAAGCGCCGGCGGCTGTGGTGCAGAAAGAGCGAGAGAGGCTGAATATCAGCCAGGACAGGCTCCAGAGACTGAAGCAGCAACAGGAGAGGTTCAGATAAGATATTGAAATGATGCTATGATTGAATGGTTAATCTTAATATTTAATATATTGTCCAAAGTATAAGATGTTGGAGGTTTATATGACCTCGTTGGAAAATTTCATTGCCCATTCGAAAGAGAGACTGGCAGAACTAACCAGGTTAAAACAAGACGGGACTAAAATTATCGGCTATGTGCCCAATGGCTACATGCCTGAAGAACTGGTGTATGCCAGCGGCGCAATCCCCGTCGGCCTCGTTCGGGGCGGCGACCATGAGGCCATTATGGCCTCTGAATCCCACCTTTTCCGTTTGCTCGATTCTTTTTGTCGTTCTCAAATTGGTTACAGGGCTCTGGGGAAGGAGCCGCTTTATCAATTGCCGGACTTAATGGTTGTGCCCATTACGGACAGAAATATCAATGCTATCGCCGATAGTTGGGAATTCAGTACTGACGTCGCAGTCTTCAAATATGGTGTACCCCGATATAAGAGTGTCCAGCATGCCTTCGAATATTATGTTGAAGGGTTGAAGCTGCTTAAACAAAGGCTGGAGAAACTGACAGGCAATCAGATCGAGAATAAAAAATTAAAAGAAGAGATAGAATTATCCAATAAAATCAATCACTACCTGGAAGTTATTAGTACGACTAGGAAAAATCAGCATTCAGGCATCAGCGGCAAGGACTTTATTCGGCTTAACCATGCCAGTTATTACGCCGACAGGCGCATTTTCCTATCCTCATTGGAATCCATTTTTAAAGAGGTGACGGAGGGTCAATATCTTCAAAAAGCCGGAGCCAGAATCATGCTGGTGGGCTCAACCATGGCTGAAGGAGATAATAAAGTTGTCGATTTAATCGAGCAAGCCGGTGGCAACATTATCATTGAAGAGTTCAGTGAAGGAATCCGGCCTCATACTCCGAATATTGAAACCGACGGCGATCTGATAAAAAATCTGGCCGATGTCTATCTGGAGAAAAGGATTCCACCTGCCGTTTTTCACAACGTCATTAAGGAAAGATTCGACTATTTATTGAAGCTGATCCGGGAATTCCGGATTAATGGTGTGGTCTGGTATTCACTGATGTATCGAGATTGTTACGACCGTGAGGGATTGCTTTTCTCCCAGGTATTAGACAAAGAAGTCGGAATCCCCTTCCTCAAGATAAACTCCGATTATGATGCGGCTGAAACAGGACAAATGCTTACCCGGATTGAGACGTTCATTGAGATAGTGAAACAGGGGAGGTAGACATGTATTCAGAGTTTTTACGGCTCTGCGGCTTTGATCAGGAAGAGATAGAAAAAGAACAAACCAGAATTGCCAAGGCTTTTCGGATATGGGAGATAACAGCCGAAGATGTCAGGCGAGCTGAAGAGAGGATAAAAGGGTATTTTGACCCGGAATTAACCGGAATGTATAAGCTCCGGCGATTATGGATTAAAGAGTTCGTGGACATGACACTGGCGAAAGCGGAAGGGAAAAAAGTAATCTATTCCTCCTTCCCCTCTATCAGTCAGATTACTGTCGCCATGGCCAATATGTCTGATAAAGTATTCAGTACCGTTCCCGAGCCAATAATTATGACTGTAATGGGACAATACTTCGGCAAGCTGGGACCGATACTGGAACAGGCCGAAAAGTCCTGGCTGCCGCCAGGCCAGGCCCACTGCGCTTTCTTGCAAGCCAGGTTAGCCTGCATACTGGGAGGCAAAGTAGCTCTACCTGATCTCTTAATATCGGTGGGTATTGCCTGCGACCAGGCCGGTAAAACTGATGAGATTATAGAGTATCTCAAAGGCATACCTGTAGTGCATGTCGATAGCTGCAATGACGAGTCTGGATATCAATGGCCTTACCCCGATCCACGGCGTGTCCGCTATCTGGGACAGGAATTAAAAAATGTGGCTGATGTATTCCAGCAGGTTATAGGTCTGGAATTAACTGAAGAAACCATAAATCAGGGTGTTGCCGAATGGAGCCGGCTTAAAACTATTATTGATAAGATCAAGAGTCTCAGGGAAAAATCCGATCCACTGCCGATGAGCGAGAAAGATTGGCAAAATGTTTTTGAACTGGGTTCATTATGTTCAGGGAGGTCTGCCAGAGAAGGTCTGGATGCTGTGAATACCCTACTTAAAGAGGTGCAGGCACGAGTTGACCAGGGTAAAGGGATTCTTCCTAAAGGTGCACCCCGGGTGATTAACTTCTTTGGCAGTTGCAGCGACCCGGCTGTTACCGAGGTGATTGAGAAGGCAGGCTTAGCTTCTATCACTGGAAGCGGTTCTCCCTCTGCCAGGCGAGAAAAAAGTTCATCCAGTATGTACAAATCCATCTGGGATCAAATTGCGGCCAAAAATTTGAACTCTGCCATGCATGCTTCAGCAACCATAAAAATTGATGAATTTAAAAACCAGTGTGAAGGTGGCAGTGTGGACGGACTAATAATTGCAGCTCTGGTCAAGTGCCGGGCTCAGGCTATCCACCCTCGCAAGGCCAAGGAAATCATTGAAAGAGAGTTAGGTATCCGGGTACTGGCGATTGAGTTTGATAACCTGGACAGCCGGGAATATTCCGCCGAATACTTCAGGTCCAGAGTAGAACCGTTTGCCGAGATGTTAAAAAACAAGAAGAAAATGACTTTAAGGGGCTGAAAATGACCGCAGTAGCTGGAGTTGATATAGGGGCAGGAACTGCCAAAACCGTAATACTGGTTGACCATCGTATTGCATCTTATTCTGTACTACCTACCGGGGGTGATTCGGTGGAAGCTACCAGAAAGACCCTCGAGGAAGCTCTAAAAAAGGCTGATGTTCCATTTAAGAACCTGCGGCAGATTTTTACCACTGGATATAGCCGCAATATAATCCCCTTTGCCAATAAGACCCTGACCGAGATCACGTGCCATGACCGAG
>JAQULX010000107.1 GCA_028718465.1 Dehalococcoidales bacterium
TTTGCCTTTGAAATTACCGAGGTAATGCTGATTTTCGCAGTTTTTTTCACCATTGCCCATACTCATAATCTGAAGGGCCATATCACCGTAGATGTGATATCCGCCAAGTTAAGTAAAAACGGCCGGTTGATCTTGAGTTTCATCACGGACCTGCTGGCGCTGGGGATGTTTGCCATCATTATCTGGCAGGCTTTTGTCCTGACCCAGAGCTTTTACTCACGCGGTAACTTTCATTCAGATTCCTTTCATGTGATCGCATGGCCTTTCGCCGGCGTAATCATCTTCGGCACTGTACTGATGGAACTGCTGATTTTCCGGGACTTTTTAAAGGACATCTCAAAATCCACCAAAGCCGGTTTAAAATGGCATCAATGGCTTCTGATGCTCGGAATATCTATCATCATGATAGCCCTGTCAGTATTCCTGGTCCAAAAGGGCTCACTGCAAATGAACCTGGCTACCATAGGTTTCATTGGCCTGGCCTTTTTTATGATACTCCTTCTGGCTGGAGTACCCGTGGCGTTTACACTTTTAATTTCCGGCTTTATTTTTATCTCCCAGATTCGCGGTTGGGACCCGGCCTTAAATACCCTTAGCCGGGGGTTTTATTCCAATACAGGGAACTTCGTCTGGGCTACCGTGCCGTTTTTTGTGCTGATGGGCTATTTTTGTCTTCACTCCAAAATTGGCGAGGACCTTTACGCCCTGTTCTATCGCTGGCTCGGACATATTCGAGGCGGATTGGCCATCGCTACCACTACCGCCTGCTGCGGTTTTGCCGCTATCGTCGGCGACAGCATCTCTTCTATCGCCACTATGACCTCGGTTGCCATGCCGCAGATGAAAAAATATAAGTATGACGACCGCCTGTCTACCGGGGCTGTCGCCGGCGGATCTATCATCGGTCCTGTTATCCCCCCCAGTATCCCTTTTATTATTTACGGCGTTATCACCGGGGTCTCTATAGGACAGCTTTTTATAGCCGGTATTGTTCCCGGTCTTCTCCTCGGCCTGGCCTTTGCCGTCACCATCTATATCTGGTGCCGGATAAATCCCAATGTCGGCCCGGCCGGAGAACACACTCCCTGGGGACTCAGGTTCCGGTCGTTGACTGCCAGTGTGCCTATTTTGCTTTTGTTTCTACTTGTCATCGGCGGCATCTACGGCGGTGTTTTCAGTCCCAGTGAAGGGGGCGCAATGGGCGCCATGGGGGCTTTGTTTATCGGCCTGGCGATGCGGAGGTTTACCTGGCATAAAATCTGGCTCTCGCTTATTGATACAGCCAAGGTCCTGGGTATGCTGCTTCTGATAGTCAACGGCGCTGTCCTTTTCACCAGGTTTGTCGCCTGGTGCAATGTCTCTGATTCCGTATCTGCCGCCCTGGCAGGCGCCGGTTTAACCGGGCTTTCCATGGTGCTCCTGATACTGATACTATTTTTGATCCTGGGTTTTTTTGTTGATATACTGACCCTGACCCTGATCGGTGTTCCCATTGTACATCCGATTATCGTAGCTCAGGGAATGGACCCAGTCTGGTTTGCCATCTTGATCCTTCTCATTCTAATCCTGGGTTCTTTAACTCCTCCTGTAGGCATCAATCTGTTTACCATGAAGGGTATGGCCCCGCATATTCCCATGGGTTCTATATATCGAGGCGCAATCCCCTTTGTGATCTCTTCGGTCATAGTGATTATCATGATCTTCTCATTTCCTGCTTTCGTAACCTGGCTGCCTAACGTGTTGAAGTAAAAATTGAAGTTGCTTTGATATTCTGACGCCAGCTTTCAGATTTGAAAGCTGGCGTCAGTCCGTGTAAAATGTGTCTCTTCACGGGGCAAGTGCTACGGTTCCGTTAATGATTTCGGCCGGAGACTGAATCCTGTTTTATCGCAGGATCTTGCTTTCGAGCGAATTTAATCTCCCTGCAAGTTAAAGTCAGCTATCTGGCCGCTGGTATTCCGATATGCATAATTTTTCCCGTAATCGCTGTATTTCCAGAAGCCGGTACAGATTCTGACATTGGAGAGGAAAGGTAATCTTCCATTTTCCATGCGTATCGGATTTATTCCGTCGCCGCCAACCGTTAATACCATGTTTTGCTCCCATAAGGGCGCCGAGATGCTGTAAGTGCGATCTTTCTCGCTGACATCTACCTTGACAAACTTGACGCCAAGGGTCTTTTTCCACATCCCACCCTCCATATGCTCGAAGAAAAAGTTCTGGAGAGTCTCCCTCTGTTTTTCAGTGGCATTATCACTTATGTAAACTGCCCCCTCTTCGACGGTACCCGGATTGGGGCCGATTTCGTCCATGTGAATAAGCAGATTAATACCTTTCATATCCACGTCTTGAATTTGTCCTTCTTTAATCTGGTATGTCGTCAAGCAAGAGCAAGCATGGGGCATTTCCCGATCAAATTGCAGTCCGCACTGGCCGTCCAGAGCACGGCAGCACTCGTAAAAAGTACCTTTCAGTTTCCAACCCTCTTTATCTGCCATGTTACCCCCTCCTCGTATAATTATTTTGTTAACTTATGTATTCAGTTTAGTTAGCTTGTTAGTCAAACAAGCGGTATATTATGGGGTAGAGGTTGAGGTTAGCGTTTTTCCTCCTTGAGGGTAAGCCTCGCAATTAAGTCTGCTACCTCAACTTTGCCCGCTTAAGGCTAGAATAAGTAGGTTGTAGAATCGCTACACATAATCAACGAGGCATAGCTGGCGGCAAAGATTGAGGCCACCTCACTTCGAATATAATTCCAGGAGTAATCAATGCTGTATGTAGGTATCGACATCGCCAAAGAGATTCATGAAGCCAGTCTCATCAATGAGCAAGGCAAGCTGCAAGGCCGTTCCCTCCGTTTCTCCAATACCCTGACCGATTTCCAGAGATTCCTGGAATGGCTCCCCAAAGAGACTTTGGAAATGGCGATGGAAGCTACCGGGCATTACTGGCTGCCGCTCTATGATTTCCTCAAAAGCCAAGGTTATGAGGTTACGGTTCTCAATCCTCTCCAGACCGAAGCTCACCGTCGGGGACAAATCCGCAAGACTAAAACGGATAAAAGGGATTCGTTTATCATCGCGGACCTCTTACGTACCAAAGCCATTAGTCCCAGCTATATCCCGGATGAATGGATTCATCAACTCCGTGAGATTACCCGTTTCCGCTTCGGCCTGGTAGATTCGATGTGTGATCTGAAGCGCCAGATTTTGTGTGTTCTGGATAAGGTCTTCCCTGAATTCGAAAGCCTCTTCTCGGATGTCTTCATTAAGTCCGCCCGAGCTTTATTGAAAGAAGGGACTCTGCCGGAAGAAATAGCCGGGATGGACCTTTCTGAGCTAACTGGCATTCTGAACTCCTCCAGTCACGGCCGTTTCGGCCTGGCCAAGGCCCAAGATGTGCAAAGCAAGGCCTCATCTTCGGTTGGCATCTCCTATCTGAAAGACTCGGCGAAAGTCCAGCTACGCTGTCTGATGGCACATCTGGAATTTCTCCACAGCCAGATCGAAGAGGTCGATAGCTGTATCCAGGACTTGATGGCCCAGAGGGAAAACTTTTTGACCACTATCCCCGGAATCAGCCAGACCCTGGCGGCCACCATTACGGCCGAGATAGGCGATATCAATCGTTTCGAATCTCCCGAAAAGTTAGCTGCTTTCGCCGGTATTGATCCCACGGTCTATAACAGTGGTAAATTCACCGGTACCCGCATGGTGATGTCCAAGAGAGGATCCCCTTATCTCAGGCGGGCTCTCTGGATGGCGGCTACCTCAGCTCGAAGATTCGATCCGGAACTGGCGGCCTTCTTTCAACGTAAACTGGCTGAAGGAAAGCATTATAACACGGCCCTGGGAGCGGTTTGCCGTCGCCTGTTGAATCGCGTCTATTCTATTCTTAAAGAACACAGGCCTTATCAGCCTAAAAGTGTTTCATTATGACCCTATTGACTTTTCATAGTAGGACTTATTTAATCAAGTAATATCCTGGCGATTTGTTCCAGGTGATAATCATCATCTCCAAGAGTAATCTCGGCGGCCTTGGCACGCCGGTAATATAACGGCAAGTCATGGTCGATAATAATCGAGACTCCGCCCTGGACCTGTATTCCGGAGTTGGCGATCCGGGTATAACATTCATTTGCCTTGTATTTAGCCATGGATACCTCGATGTCACAGGGAAGCCACTGACAGATCTTCCAGGCTGCTTCGTAAGCGAGTACCCGGGCGGATTCCAGCGCTATAAACATATCGGCACAGACATGCTGGATTGCCTGATGACTTCCCAAAGGCCGGCCGAAAGTGACCCTTTCTTTGGCGTATTCCACCGTCATTTCGATGACTTTTTGCGCCCCGCCGTTCATTTCTGCGCATTGGGCTACAGTCAACAGCGGCATGAACCGTTTAAAGATATATTCCCAGCCTTTATCATATTCCCCCAGGATATTCCCGGCGGGTACTGTCACATTGTTTAACTGAACCTCATATTGTTTATCCCGTCCCATAGTTTTTAGCGGTACGTATGTAATGCCATCGCTTCCGGCATCGATGATGAAGCTGGTTACGCCGCCGGCTTCCGTATCTGCATTCGTTCCGGCAGCGCATATTAAATAATCGGCCACATGGGCCACAGGAACGAATAATTTCGTCCCGTTGACAAGATAACCGCCGTTTTGCGCAACTGCACGGGTCGACATCAACCTGTCCGGGCAGCGCATCGAGGGCTCGGTTAATGCGAGGCTAACGATAATATCCCCATTAGTAATCCCCGGGAGGAAGGCAGCTTTTTGTTCCTCGCTGCCGCATTCAAGAATAAACATACCAGCCATAACGGTGGGAGACAAGGGGCATGGCAACAGCGCGCGGCCCGTTTCTTCGAGTAGAATGACCAGGTCCAGGAATGACCCTCCACCGCCATTATATCGTTCAGGGAAAACCAGACCCTGCCAGCCCAGGCGAACCATTTTTTGCCAGAGCTGCGGGGGGAAGCCTTTCTCATCATCAGCCATTTCCCTGACCAGTGAAGACGGGCATTCACTTACCAGGAAATCACGGGCTGTCTTTCTCAGCATTTTCTGCTCTTCGGTTAAATTAAAATCCATTCCGGCAGCCTCTAATAACCATGATACTGTGGCAAATCCAGCAAATGATGGGCGATGAAATTTTTACGGGTTAACGGCCCGACCAGCCCAAACAGGCTGAATGCATTCAGCCTGTACATTTCTTCCAGCATACCATTCAGTACCGCATATTTCGACCCGCTTTGCAACTGGCCGTAAGGACCGAGGATGCATAATGCCAGATTCGGAAATTTAACCGCCAGGCTGTCACGGACAAGGGATTCCACGGCTGCAGCGCCCAAAACATCACCGCCTTCGTCCTGGGCCCAGGCCATTTTATAACCCAGCAGACGTATGATCTCAATCCCGGCAGCAATTTCCGCTATCTTACGCCGCACCGAAGGTTCCTGACTGAGCAATCTTCCATCCATCCTGGTAGTCTTAACGAAGTCAATCAGCTTTTTCAGTATCTCCCGAAATACAACAAAGAATACTCCGGGAGCCCTCTCCCAGTCCCCCCACTCGAATTCCCGGAAGTAGTCCCAACCCCGATTCAGACCGCTTTCTTCACCCAGAAGACTCTCACGAGAAACTCTTACGTTATCAAAAAAAACCTCGTTCGTCCGACCGCCGCCGTCAGTCCATAGCGGCCTGATAGTAATACCGGGCAAGTCCGGGGGAACTAGAAACATACTGATACCCTTCTCCGGGGGATTTTCAGTGTCCGTCCGGGCCAATAATAAAATCCGCGTGGTTTGGCCGTTAAGATGAGCATTGGAGCTGAACATTTTCTGTCCATTGATGATATAGTCCTCGCCATCGCGTACAGCCCGCGTCTTTAACGAGGCCAGATCAGCGCCGGCGTCAGGTTCGGTAAAACTTTGACAAAGTAAAATTATCTCTCCCCGGCATATCCGGGTTAGATATTCCTGCTTTTGCCGCTCTGTCCCGTGTTTCGCGATAATGCTGCCCAGCCAGTTGTTATTACCGACACTGGTAACCGATATGGCTGCTCCCAGCGACTGCATTTCTTCATTGAAAATGACATGGAAGGTGTTGCCGAGCCCCCGGCCGCCGTACTCTTCAGGAAATGTAAGCCCCGCCCATCCTTTATCACATACCCTCTGATAGAACGAAAAGGAAAAATTATACCTGGCATCATCGGGTACATCGCCCGGGTCAGCTAAATCACCCTTCGGAGTCGTGGCACAAAATTCACGAATCTCATCAATAAACTTCTGCTGTTCCGCAATAAATCCAAAATCCATAAACTATATAACCGCCGGAAGAGAGTGCTGCCGAATAATGAATGCTTACAAGATGATCTAATTATATGCCCTCTCCTGCTTCCTATCAATCCCCAATTTGTTCCCAATTTGTTCCAGAGCTGAAACAATTGCCCTCTCCAATCACTAACCTGAGGTGGTCCCCATAGTTTGGACAGGAATCACTCCAGGTTAAGGTGTGAAAATCTGATCATTGTTTCAAATTGGATGTTCTAGTGGGTTTCTCCATAGAACTCTTCACAGGAATTAGAAAGAATCTCTTCCTTACTGACTTATCCTCCAATAACGATATATCAGTATTAATCTAATAAAAGGGAGTGGTCCTCATCCAAAACTGTATCATCCAAAACTGGAGAATCATGGCTGAAGACTTGGAAAAATATGACAGAATAGGTGAGGATCACCTAAATGCCATTGTGTTAAATCTGACTTTTGGATGCGTATTTTGTTCCAGTACAAACGACGAAGTGAAATATCGGTTTATCCACTCGATGATATTTAAGTCCGTGTTCTAATCCTTTAGAAATATAGATAACACAGCTTTTCGTAACAATATGTTTTTCCCCGCCTAACCACATCTCAAATTCACCACCCAAATCGTGAGGATTTTTGACATCAGTGCCGAAATAACACAAATACTCGTCAAAGTCATGACGATGTAACAATAATGGCTTGTCTTTATCAAAATCTTCAGGCAGACTCCATCGTGTCGAAATCGCCAGGGCGCCTTTGATTACACTGTCATCCAGGTTGACTATAAATGGATTAGCACCTTTCTTTATTTTCTCGCCAGTGACTAAGAATAGATCAGTTGTAACTTCTGTGAGAATATATTTCCCGTATTTGGTATCAGCCATTGTCACTTTAGCTCCTTTCTTTTTTTATATAAATATTCACATTTCCCATCTGATAGTTCGGGAAACTGGTTAGTTTTAAGGCGATAATTGATCCACTCTTGTACTCCAGGATATATATCCACTCTAACCCGTTGCATTAGATTCCATGCAAGAAGACTTTTTCCTTTCCGCAATAGCCAAAATTGGTGAAAGAACGTAAGGCACGATATGTCCGGTCAGGCCACAAGCCTCATAACATAGGGCATGAATGAGTTCTGCATTAACAAAAGCAGTTTGAGGGAGTGATGTCCGACCACCACCAATAATTACAGCCTGAGGATTTCCTCCAAATTCCGAGATTAATTCTAAGGAAATGCGTGCTCGATCTGTAACAACTGATCCTAAAGCACAACCAATACTATCTAATAATATTTGCTTGATCTTGTGAACGACTGATTGTGGCAAGTCATCATATGATATATCAGATATTTTACTGGATAACTCAGAGCCTATGTTAGTCATAAGGATACCTCTCATTTAAGATCTGTCCGATCGATTAGTATTGATCTCTAATCCGAGTATTAACATAAGCAACAAAGATTTCACTTCAAGGCGTTGGGTAACCAAGATACTATAGAAGGCACAAAGAAAATGATTACCATGGACAGAAGAGTTCCTCCGACAAAAGGAATAGCGCCTGTATAAATAGTATGCATTGGTATTTCCTTATTAATACCCTTGAGTACAAACAGACAAAGGCCTACCGGTGGGGTTAAAGCTCCTACATTTATGCTCAAAACTATCAACAAGGCGAACCAGAGTGGATCAACTCCCAGACTCACTGCGATAGGATGAAATATAGGCACACCAATCAGCATCATTGGCATAGCGTCAATGAAGCAGCCTGCAATTAACATTATTAAAATAACCAGAACCGTATACAATGTACCGGAT
>JAQULX010000108.1 GCA_028718465.1 Dehalococcoidales bacterium
GTGCAATACCAGGCTTAATCATTTCGCTTTAAAAGCTAAACTTTATTTGCAGGCTTTAAAAGCCAGCCTGGCTGAATTACATAAATTCCAAAACCTTACTATAGCCGTAACATGAGTAATTAATATAAGGAGAGAGGAAATGAAAAAAACATGCATTATCCTGTTATCGGTCTTGCTGATCGGTTCACTTGTTTTTGCTGGATGCTCTGATAATACTCAAGCGCCTGCCGCTACAGGCTCAGCCACTTCGCCGGTAGCAGCACCGGCTCAACCGGTTACCCTTGTTTTTCAGTCATTTGACCCGGAGGATAGTATCTGGGGGTATGTCTTCGGTACCTGGTTTAAAGAGCTGGAGCAGCAATCGGGAGGCAGAGTCAAGGTAGAAGCCCATTGGAATGGTGAACTGGTCCCCCTGCCAGAGGTCTATGATGCTATCACCAAGGGCACACTGGATATGGGGACCCATCTGACGTCAATGCCTGCGGGAAGATTCCCCATGGATGAAATTGCTGCATTTACCTCATTGAACGTGATTACCGCCAATTATGGCAGAGTGCAATGGGAGTTGCATAAATTATTCCCGGAGATGCAGGAGCCCTTCAGCGACGTCAAGGTGGTCTGGTTAGGGAACTCATGGCCTAATCCACTTGGCACTACTAAAAAGTTCGGGCCTGTCACTGCATTATCCGATAACCAGGGCATGAAAGAAGCTGTATTCGGGGATTGGCAGGCGCAACTTGGCTCTGCTCTGGGCAGGACCGGTGTATCATTGCAGCCCGCGGACACTTACTCAGCCTTTGAAAAAGGGGTAGCGGACGGAATGCAAGCCAGCATCACCCTCTTCAGGACGGCTAAATTCGGCGAAGTCCTTCCGAATATTACCTTAATGGCTGGTACCCTCGGCGCCTGGAGCGTAATAATGAACCTCGATAAATTTAACAGTCTGCCTGAAGATGTCCAGAAGTATATTAATGACTCCAGTGAAAGTCTCGTGGACGCATTCGATGCCGAGTGCCTGAAAGAATATCAGAACGATTTGGCGGCGTTTCCCGGCCAGTTCGGGACCAACTTTGTAACTATCCCGGAGGATGAGCTGCCGAAATGGAATCAGGCAAGACAACCGGTATTTGACAAGTTTATTTCAGATTTGGAAGCCAGGGGCTTGCCGGGTCAGAAATTAATGGCCGAATGGCAGCGGTTGGAGCAGCAATACATCATTAAATAGCATACCTGATTTGTTGATCGACCCCTAAAAAGCATTGACCAGTAACAATTATCTAAACGGCAGCTTGCCCGGGTAATTTAAAGAGATTACCACAGCAGGCTGCCGATTAGAGGGCACAGTTTGTAGTTATTTTGGCGTTTTAGACAGTTCTCTTGATTGGAATATTAAAAGGAGCGGCACACTAACTATGGAAGGCACGAAATATACTCGTGGAGAGATAGCCTGGTTAAGCGGGATAGATCGCGCCATAGACAAGGTTGGGATTTTTAGTAAATGGATCAATATCATCGGTGCCGCTCTTATCTTTATTATCTCCGGTCTGGTTTTTGTCGATGTCATTCTGCGTGCCTTTGGTCATCCGATAAAGGGCGTTAATGAACTGGTCGAGGTTATGATGATTACCGCGGTCTTTTTCGGTGTAGCCTATGCTTACAATGAAAAAGCGCACATAGGAATGGATCTAATTACCTCCAAATTGGCGCCAAAAGCACGGCTGATTATGAATTTTATTACCAACCTGTTAGGGTTTACCCTTTTCGTTATCATAGTTTGGCGTGTCCTGATCCAGACAATGTTGTATTATGATAAAAATGTCATGCACGGGTACACCCCAATTCCGGTTACCCCATTTTCAGCCGTAATTGTTGTGGGTTGCACTCTTCTGTGCTTATTGATGATCCGTGATCTTTTCCGTAATTTGCATACTGCCTTAAAGATTGGGCTGGCCTGGTACCACTGGTTATTGATGGCAGTCATTCCGATTCTGGTCACGGTGCTGGCTATATTGTGGGTACAACCGGGTTTGTGGCAAATCAGCCTTATCACGGTTGGTCTTATTGGAATCGCCTTCTCCCTTGTTTTTTTCCTGACAGGCATGCCTATTTCCTTTGTATTGATTCTCACCAGTTTTTTGTTTATCAGTCATATTCGCGGTTTACCTACCGGGCTCGATATGCTGGGAGTTACCGTTTATCGGACCACCGGTAACTATCTGTGGGCAGTGGTTGCCTTCTTTGTGCTTATGGGTTATTTTTGTCTTCATTCCGGGTTTGGCAAGGACCTTTATCTCACTGCCTATCGCTGGATCGGGCACAGATTAGGGGGGCTGGCGATGGCTACAATTGCTGCTTGCACCGGTTTTGCAGCTATTATCGGTGATACGCTATCCGCTGTTGTTACCTTCGGGTCACTGGCCTTGCCTGAGATGAGAAAATATAAATATGATGACAGATTATCCACCGGCTGTATAATTGCCGGAGCTTCTCTGGGCCCCCTGATACCTCCAAGTATGGGTGCTATCATTTATGGTCTACTCACTCAGGTTTCTATCGGTAAGCTTTTTATAGCCATTATTATCCCCGGTTTGATTCAAGCGATTGGCTTTATCCTCATTATTATTATCTGGTGCCGGCGTAATCCTAATCTGGGACTCCGCGGCAACAGGACAGGATGGAAGGCCAGATTTACATCTCTCAGAAGCATTGTTCCCATAGGAATTCTCGCCATTCTGGTTGTAGGAGGTATATATACCGGTCAATTTTCACCCAGTGAGGGTGGTGCGATAGGGGCTTTCTGCGCCATGATTATAGGCCTGGTTATGAGAAGATTCACTCCTAAAAATTTTGCTCTATCCCTCCTCGACTCTGCCAAAGTTGTTTCCATGTTCTTCCTCATTATCATCGGCGCTGTTATGTTTTCCCAATTTATGTCATGGTGCAATGTGGCTAAATCGGTGACATCCTTCATTAACAATATGGGATTACCTCCCCTGGGTGTAGAATTATTTATAGTGTTTGTCTTGTTTTTGCTCGGTTTCATCATTGACGCCGGCCCCTTGCTTCTGATAGGTGTTCCTATAGCTTATCCAATAACTATGGCGCTAGGAGCGGATCCGGTCTGGTTTGCAGTATGTGTGCTTCTGGCAACCAACCTGGGGACTATTACACCTCCTGTCGCGCTTAACATATTTGCTCTTAAAGGCATTGCCAGAGATATACCGATAAGTGACATGTATGCGGGCGTCATGCCTTTTGTGATATCATCAATGATCGTTTTGATGCTTGTCTTCTTCATACCTGAAATCAGCACCTGGTTGCCTGGTTTATTGAGATGATACGCGCATTTGGATACAGATAGGAGAATAAAGAGTATGCCTGGATTAAAATATGCGCAATATATTATCACGGAAGTTATACCTAAAGAGGAAGCTTCCTGGACTCCATTATTTAAACCTGAGGAATATACTCAAATGCCGTTCATTGATAATCGGGTCATCAAAGGGTCTTTCTATGTCGAAACTGCCTGGATGTGGCCGCCATTGGCAACCAACAAAACTCGTGGCGCCGCTCATAAGCATGATTTCGATGAAGTCTTAGCTTTTTTCGGAAGCGATCCTGATAATCCGCAGGACCTTGGAGCTGAACTGGAGTTCCAGATTGAAGGTGAAAACCATCTGATTAAGAAAAGCTGTCTCATATTCATTCCTGAAGGGTTGCTTCATGGCCCTCCGATATTTCTCAACATGCACAGACCGGTATTTCATTTTGCCTGCGGCACCGGCAAAGATTATTTTTAAAGGTTTTCTCAAGAAATCAAATGCATGCCGATATATCGCATCAGAAATAATTGTATTCGTTTCGATATAAAGGCGTTTTGCGTTATACAATAGCCGCATTGACTCGAGAACTATTTTATTAATAAACATTCCAGAAGGGGCTATGAAAGCAGCAATCTGTTATGAATTCGGCAAGCCTTTGGTGATAGAAGAGATAGATCTTGAGCCGCCAGGAAAAGGTGAAGTCAAGGTCCGCATTGCGGCCACTGCAATATGCCATAGTGATATTCATTTGATCAAAGGCGAGTTTCCCGGAATGCAGTTGCCTATCGTTCCCGGTCACGAATCATCCGGATATGTCGAGGAGGTGGGAGAAGGAGTTGCGTCCGTAAAACCGGGAGATGCGGTCTGTATCACGTTGCTTTCGCCTTGCGGGAAGTGCCCTTACTGCGTCACGGGGCTTCCCCATATTTGCACCGTCAGGTATGCTCTGGATACGGAAAGCCGGATACGCAACAAACAGGGACAGGGCATCGGAATGTGCATGAAAGGCGCTGGCAACTCCGAATATGCAATTGTTGTCGAAAGCCAGCTTGTCCGGATTCCAGGAGATATGCCAATGGATGCAGCTTCAATCCTGTCCTGCGGTTTCACCACAGGGTTTGGCGCTGTAGTCAACCGGGCGAAAACTAAACCCTGTAGCAGCGTAGTGGTAGTTGGCGCCGGTGGGGTCGGGACAAGCTCAATTCAGGGAGCAGTAATCTCCGGTGCATACCCGATTATTGCCATAGATATTCTGGATAACAAGCTGAAAGCCGCTCGGTCCTTTGGAGCTACGCATACCGTTAACTCCCGGTCAGAGGACGCCATCGAGGCTATTCAAAAGCTGACATCCGGCAGAGGCGCTGACTATGTTTTTATGACAGTTGGAAGCCCCGAAGCTTTAAAACAGAGCCTGGCAATGATAGGCCAACGAGGGACCGTTGTTGTCGTCGGAGTTGTCAATGAACCGGTACCTCTCCTGCCAGCAGATTTCTCTATTTTTGAGAAAGCTTTGATTGGGACTAAAGGCGGATCCATAAACCCTGGAGAAGATATACTGCATCTGATTGAGCTTTATAAAGCGGGACGCATCCAGCTTGATGAGATGATCACCGGACGATATCCCCTGGAACAGATTAACGAGGCCATTGCTTCCGTTGAAAGGGGTGAAGCCTTGCGTAATGTAATCGTGTTTTAGAGCAATTCAATCATAAGGAGGAATAACATGGTTGTCGAAGAATGGGCCGCTCATATAGTAAAAACCGGTTTTGAGAGTTTTGACCGTGAAACGGTAGCTCAGGCAAAAAGCCGCATCATCGATCTGGTCGGCTGCACTATCGGCGGGGCTAATGCCCCTGGTAACTCCATACTCCTGGATATGATAAAAGGCTGGCGTGGTAAAAAAGAAGCTACCATACTGGTACATGGTACAAAAGCGCCTGCTCATAATGCTGCCTGGTTAAACAGCATTATGGCCCGCTCATTTGATTTCGGAATTGTATTACCCTACATTGGCGATGTTCTGGCTCCAGGACACGTTTCTGAGAGCACAGTGCCGACCGCTATCACTTCAGCAGAGTGGAAACACGCCAGCGGGAAAGAGCTTATTACAGCTCTTATTATAGGAGAAGACCTTACCATAAGGTTGATCGCTGCTTCCAGGTTTATCCCGGGGACTGGCTGGGACAGCCCTGGAATTGTTGACAAGTTCGGCACTGTGGCAATCGCCGCTAAACTGATGGGATTAAACGAGCGCCAGATTACAAATGCCTTTGGGATTGTACTCGACCAGCTAGCCGGTAGTTTCCAGGCCATAAACGATGGTTCCCATAACTTTAAGCTGGGTCAGGGTCTGGCCGCTCGCGACGGCATTATCAGTGCTGAAATGGCACAGAAGGGGTGGATTGGGGTCAAGGACCCTTTGCAGGGTAAATACGGCTACTTCACTTTGTACTGCAAGGGTTCTGACCCGGAGATTTTAACCAAAAAGCTCGGTCAGGAATTTTATGGTGGTCGGTGCACATATAAACCATATCCCGGTTGCGGCTGGACCCATCCTGCTATCGACTGCGCTCTGAACCTGGCCAATCAACAAAACGTCGATGCCGATAACATCGAGGAAAT
Organism: Dehalococcoidales bacterium; assembly: GCA_028718465.1. The sequence continues at coordinate 5,946 of JAQULX010000108.1, forward strand.
TGTAATTAATATAGCCCCGATGCATCTTGATAGCCCCCTCAATCAGCCTTTTGTGATAGGGGACAATCCCCAGGGCAACGCGCTCTTTAGTTTTCGTTACTCGGTAGCTAATGCCTTGATCAGAAAAACTGTCAAATTGGAACATTATACTGAAGAATACATCCGCGACCCGTCGGTGGTCACACTGGCTCAAAAAGGCCGGGTGATATCAGATATGACGCCCGATGACAGGATAGATTCGGCCGAAGTAAGGTTAAAAATGCATGACGGCAAGGAATTTTCAACCAGAGTAAAAGCTCCCAAGGGCAACCCGCTATTCCGGCCCCTGACCGATACTGAAATCATGGAAAAATTCTGGAACAACGTCTCTTTCACCAAAACCCTGCCCCGGCAAAATGTAGATAAGGCTCTGGATTTAATTAATCATCTGGAGAAAGTTGAAGACGTATCCGAATTGGTATCTTTATTAACGGCACCAAGAGCGAAAAAATAAACCTAACTGAGGAAGCAGCATCCGGATATTATTAAACGGCTTTCTCAAGCCGGGACAAGCCTCAGGTTCAAGAGGGCGACAGCCGTTTAATAAAACCTGGAGAAGCTTGTCAACGTAAAAAAGACAGCAGACCGCCACAGTTGAGAACAGTGGGAAGGTGTCTTCGTGTCTTAAAATAGAGGCAAGAAGGAAGAGGAGATTCTGAATCTAGGTCGGCCGCTCGGGACTGGAATCTCGCGATTCCAGTATGACAAATACGGCAAAAACCATTACCCCCACTACTACGGCCGAATCCGCCACATTGAATATCGGCCAGGGACCGATATCTATGAAGTCCCTGACAAAACCCAATGAGACGCGATCAATGAGGTTACCTGTGGTCCCACCCAGGACCAGTCCCAGAGCGATTTTATTTATGCGTGTATTCAGGAATGAATAGCGGTGAGCAATCAAAAAATTATAGGCTAAAATCAAAATTACCCCAATACAGGATATAACAGTCAAAACCTCTACCTGGCCGTAAAAAATACTGAATGCAGCGCCGGTATTCTGGGCATAAGTCAAACGGAAGAAGCCGGTTTCCGGCACAGATTGTCCCACATAAAGAATGGATTGTATCCACCATTTGCTTAACTGGTCAATGACTACGACAACAAGGGCAATCAATAAAAAAATGATATGCCATTTAACCGGTAAAAGTTTAGCTCTTGGCATTTTTCGCTTTCTGCCTGCAGCTTAAGCAATATATAGCCTGGGGCAAGGCTTCCATCCTGGCCGGGTCAATGGGCAGGTTGCAAATATCGCAGAATCCGTATGTCCCGGCGTCAAGCTTCAGTAACGCCCTTTCCACCTCCGCCAGTATCCCTTTTAACCGGTTCTCCAGAGCCAGCCTTTTCTCCAACTCCATCGATTCGGTAGCTTCCTCTTCCCTTTTACCGAACGGACTGCCCTCCCGACGCTCATCCATCGGATGCGATTGGGTTAGCTGGTTCAACTCGTCCTGGATACGCTTTTTTTCTCCTTCCAGCCGAGACCGAATCTCGTTGACCCTAGTAGTAGCCACTTCACACCTCCGCTTGCTTGTTCGTGCATGTTTACTTAGATAAAATAAATTATATTTAGACGTTCCTTTTACGGAAATAAGAGAAAGAAAAGAAGAATAAGAACTAATTCAGCATCATAAGCAACTGACGGACAGTATCGATGGACTGACCTTTCCAGTGGTTATTGGCAAAAACAAAGGTCTTCTCCGTCATACCAGCCAGTTTCTTTATTTTTGGCAGCCATTCCCTGAGTTCTTCGGGCTTATAGGTATAATCATACCGTTCATACGCCTGTTCATGCTGCCACCATTTGTCCTTGTTCCGGCCGTGAAAACGCACATAACCGATATTACTGGTCGCTTCAGCTACAGGAGGTAACAGGTTGGGCAGTTTAGGTTCATCAACACAACAAAACCCCAACTCATGCTGGCGCAGCTATTGAAACACCTCGACTTTTAACCAGCGGGCATTCCGGAATTCGATCACCAATGGTAGCCCCTTCAGGTTATTTTTAAGATGCACCAGATATTCCAGGTTCGGCTTGTTATAGTCGAAACTATAAGGAAACTGCGCCAGAATGCACCCCAGTTTGCCGGACGCAGTTACAGGCTCCAGGGCGATACGGAAAGCCTCGCAAATCCG
>JAQULX010000109.1 GCA_028718465.1 Dehalococcoidales bacterium
GATTCGCTGGCAGCCCGCGACCTGCCCGGAAGCGAGATAGAAAGCCGGCTGGAGGATTGCCTGATCCGGCTAAGAGAAAGATATCTGCGCAATCTGAAACGGCAGCAGCAGGAAGCCCTGGCACTGGAAGCAGAAACGGGAGACAGGACGGCCGTTCTGTCAAAGCTCCTGGAGCAAGGGACGGCAATCGATGAGGAACTGGCTAAAATATTCGCTAAGAGAGCAAATCCCCTGGTAAGGAGAAAACATGAAAAAAACTAAAAAGGACATGGAATGGCATCCCGAGGAAGAAGAGGAGAATGCAGCGGAGGTTGATGAGAACACCTCCGACGACTCTTTTGAGCCTGAGATGGCCGAACCGGACATGACGGAGGAACCGTCTGCCGAAGAAGATAAAGAGGCCAGGATCGATGAGATGGCGGAACCCGGTCCATCCTGGGGGGAACCGGATGCTCTTGATCTGGGGAAATCGGAAACAACGGCAGAGATGGAACCGGAAATCCCCCTGGAGCGGCTGGAAGAACAGGAGGTTATCGACGATTCCGTCCGCATGTACCTTCATGAAATCGGGAGGGTCCCTCTATTAACAGCCGAAGATGAGAAAATTCTGGCCAAACAAATGGAGGAGGGAAGGCGGATTTCTGAGATTAAGCAGGAATTACAGAAGAAGCAAAGCAGAACGCCCACTTCTCCTGAAATCGTGCTGGCGACACTGGAAGAACTGGCGCAGCAGGAAGAGACCATCCATGCCATTCAAAAAGAACTGGGGATCCAGACGGTAGACAGCTTCGTCAAGACGATCACCAACCAGGAATACAAAGAACAGATCGATGCCGAGATAATCCCGGAACTGATTCAATCCGTAGCTAACAGCATCAACCACAGCGTGCTGGACACCGAGCAAATCATCATTAATATTTCAATCAATATTAATCTGGTCCCCTGGCAAGTACTGGAGTTGATTAACGAAGAGGTTACTTTTCCCGAGATGATCAATTTGCTCGGTGAAAAAGGCTTTACTACGGCGGTCCACGGCTATGCCAGTCATCTTGATATTTACTTTAGCAACAAGGAATATGAAGCGGAGAAAGCCAAAAAACACCTGATCGAAGCTAATTTGCGCCTGGTGGTCAGCGTCGCCAAGAAGCATATCGGACGCGGGATGTCCCTGCTGGACTTAATCCAGGAGGGCAACATCGGTCTGACGCGCGCCGTGGAAAAATTCGACCATCATAAAGGGTATAAATTCAGCACATATGCGACGTGGTGGATCCGGCAGGCCATTACCCGCGCTATCGCCGATCAAGCGCGCACGATCCGCATCCCGGTACACATGGTAGAAACGATTAACAAGCTCCTGAGGGTAAGCCGGCGTTTAGCCCAGGAACAGGGCAAACAGCCCAGTTCGAAAGAAATCGGACAGGAGATGGAGATGGCTCCGGAAAAAGTAGAGGAGATAATCAAGGTCTCGCAACTGCCGATCTCGCTGGAATCGCCCATCGGCGATGAAGAAGACAGCCATCTGGGTGATTTCATAGAAGACCGGAACACCTTACCTCCGGCGGACGTTGCTTCCCGGCAACTGCTGAAGGAGCAAATCGAAGAAGTGCTGAATACTCTCACACCGCGAGAGCAAAGGGTGTTGCAGTTGCGCTTCGGCCTGGAGGACGGACGGAGCCGGACACTGGAGGAGGTCGGCAAAGAATTCAATGTCACCCGGGAACGCATTCGCCAGATCGAAGCCAAAGCTCTGCGGAAACTACGTCATCCCAGCCGCAGCCGCAAGCTCAAAGATTACCTGGAATAAATACATGGTTCACCTTACGCCTATGGTAGCCAGGGCCGGGTCACCCACGGCCTGCGCAAGTAGATAAGGTGACCGGGGTTCTGCTCGGCCGGGGTTCAGCCGGCCCCGGCTCATGATCCATAGAATATAAAAAGCCCTGTTGAATTTTGGACTATCGTGCTTCTTTTATATTCGTTTTGTATTATTGAATGTTACTGAAGGGGGTAATGCCATGCAAGCATTAATACTGGTGGGCGGGGAAGCGACCCGGCTTCGCCCTCTTACCTGCAACATGCCCAAGTCCATGGTCCCGGTCCTTAACACACCTTTTCTGGAACATGTCATCCGCTACCTGTCAGGGCACTCAACCGACAATATCGTGCTGGCGCAAGGGCATTTACCCAAACCAATGGATGACTATTTTCAGGACGGCAGCCGCCTGGGTATAAAGCTGACCTACGCCCTGGAGACCAGGCCTCTCGGTACCGCCGGCGCCGTTAAAAACGCTGAACAATTTCTTACCGATAGATTCCTGGTCCTGAACGGCGACATCTTCACAGACCTTAACATCACCGACATGCTGCGTTTCCACGAGGAGAGAAGGGCCAAAGTCACCATTGCACTGACACCGGTTGAAGACCCTACCGCCTACGGGCTGATAGAGACCTCTTCAGATGGGAAAGTAAACCGCTTTTTAGAGAAGCCGAGCTGGAACCAGGTCACCACCAATATGATCAACGCCGGGACTTACATCATTGAAAAAGATGTATTAAACCGGATTCCGCCGCAGACTAATTTCAGCTTCGAAAGACAGCTATTCCCGATGCTGTTAGAGCAGGGAGAACCCATCTACGGATATACATCTCCGGCCTACTGGATAGATATCGGTACTCCTGAAAAGTACCTTCAATTGCACCGTGATTTAATGAGAGGCGCGGTTAAGGGTTATAATCTGGTCCAGGGGAAAGTAGTAAAAATAGGGCAGGGATGCAGTATACATGTGGAGACTCAACTTGTTGGCCCGGTGATAATCGGAGACGGCTGCTCCATCAGCCGCGGAGTGAAGATTTTCGGCCCGGTGGTAATAGGAGCAAAAAATATCATCGGGGAAGATACGGTTATCGATTCCTCGATAACCTGGCAAAACAACCGCTTCGGCGTCAAGGTGAATCTTAAAGAATGCATGCTTGCCACCGATTGTTTTCTGGCTGATAACTCCGGTGCTGAAAATTCAGTGTTTGGCGACCACGTAACCATCAGCCGGAACACCAGGCTAGGGCAGGGCAGCCGCATCTGGCCGCCCGGATAGGAGATAAGGGAAAAGAAAATGAAGGGGAATAGGGCCACCCCTCCCTGATGCTTCGGCTTCGCCAGTCGAAGCCTCCAGCATGACAACATTATGAACCTTCAGCATGAAAAGAGGGAGGGGTAGGCCTCCAGCATGACACCTTTCCGGATACCAGCGGAAGCCGGTATGGATTTGAAAGAAGGAAAAGACCCTGTCCCGGACCCTGATTCTACTTGTGCGGAGCGCTGCCCGGTTTTATATATTGAGGCGTCATCGCTACATTCATAAAAATAACAGGTTTATCGACCCTGACGAAACGAAGCGGGCAGTGCATAACCCCGGCGGGTATATGTACCACAGTAGTTGAAGTGATGGTATGCTTTTCCCCATCGATAGTAAAATCGATTAATGCGCCAAAATCCTTGATATTGGAAGAATCGCCCCCGAAGAAGCTTAAATACTGGTCGAAATCATGCGCGTGGGCTTCTTCTACCATGGTGAAAGGCTCTTTAATGCAGTTCCACAATATCGAACAATTCTTTTCGCCAAAATAGTCGCCTGCGAAAAACTTGAGTCTGGGAGCAAATCTTCCATCCACAACCGGCTCTTTAATAAAATAATTGTCCCATTTTCCCTCAACCATGCAATTCCTCCTTAATTTCCGGCCATCTATTCAATATAGTTTTCTCACATGATATGATAATCATAAAGCAAATGGGGTTTTGTTTCAATAATAACAGGGATTTTAGCCTCACAACGATTTTGCCTGAAATTTGAATAAGGTCTATAATTAATTCGGTGATTTACATGATAGAACAATTAGAAAAGCTCGAAAACAGATACGAAGAATTAACCCAGCAAATGGCTTATCCGGAAGTGCTATCGGACCCCAAAAAGATACAGACCATAGCCAGGGAGAGGGCATCCATCGAAGATATAGTCTCCAAATACAGAGAATATAAATCGACCGTCAAGTCACTGGAAGATACCGAATCGATATTAAACGACGGACTGGATGAAGAGATGACCGCCATGGTCAAAGAGGAGATCCAGAATCTTCAAGAAAGAGAAACCTCTCTCGTCGAAGAACTCAAAGAAGCGCTTATTCCGAAAGACCCCCATGACGAAAAAGACGTGATCATGGAGATCCGGGCCGGGACGGGCGGGGACGAGGCGGCCATTTTTGCCGCAGACCTGTTCCGTATGTATTCGCGGTACGCCCAGGCAAGGCGCTGGACTATTGAAATAATCGATGTCAGCGAGGGATCTGAGAACGGCTACAAGGAAATCATTTTTGAGGTCAAGGGGAAAGGCGCTTTCAGCCGCCTGAAATACGAGAGGGGCGTTCACCGCGTTCAGAGGGTGCCGGTTACCGAAGCCTCAGGCAGGATTCACACTTCGACCGCTACAGTGGCCGTTTTGCCGGAAGCCGATGAGGTTGATGTCGATATTAATCCTGACGATCTGCGCGTGGATATATTTCACAGCAGCGGCGCGGGCGGCCAGAACGTTAACAAGGTTGCCACGGCAGTCCGGCTCACGCATATCCCTACCGGAACGGTAGTAGTCTGCCAGGATGAGCGTTCTCAGCTCAGAAACCGGCAAAAGGCGCTGATTGTCCTGCGCTCCCGGCTGCTGGAAGCCGAAAGGCGCAAGCAAGAGGAAGAGATCGTAGAGGAACGCCGGTCCCAGGTCGGCAGCGGAGAACGTTCGGAAAAGATCCGGACTTATAACTACCCGCAGGACCGCGTTACCGACCACCGCATCGGTGAAAGTTTTCATAACCTGCCTGGAATCATGGAAGGCGATCTCGACAATATAATTGATGCCCTGATTGCCTTTGACCGCGGACAGCAACTGGAGAAACAGGCCAGTTGACCGTCAAGGAAGCCCTGTCTTTAGCCAGAGCAAAGCTAATTCGCGGCAAGGACGTTGAAGACCCGGTCCTGGAGAGTGAAGTCCTGCTCCGTTACGCGCTTCAGATGAGCCGGGCCCACCTGTTATTCCTCGGACCGGGAGAAACATTAGACCCCAGCAGGGAAAATATCTTCTTCGACTGGATCGACAGACGCCTGCAGGGTGAGCCTGTCGCTTACATCATAGAATGCCGGGAGTTCTTCGGACTGGATTTATATGTAGACAGGCGGGTGTTGATACCTCGTCCGGAGACCGAGCTTCTGGTAGAAGAGTGTATTAATTTCGCCAGGCATCATCCGGCGGCCTCGATCGCCGATATCGGGACCGGTTCAGGAGCGATAGCGGCCAGCCTGGCTGTCACCCTGCCCCATGTCAAAATCTTTGCCTCCGATATTTCTAAAGATGCTCTGGAGGTTGCCGGGATCAACTGCCGAAAACATGATGTCGCTGACCGTGTCACTCTACTACAGGGTGATTTACTGGACCCTCTGCCCGGGCCGGTGGATATACTGGCAGCCAACTTGCCTTATGTAAAGTTAACCGATCTGGCCGGTATGCCCTCAGCCCGGTTTGAGCCGGAGATAGCGCTGGACGGTGGGCCGGACGGCCTCGACCAGATATCGCGGTTTATTCCCCAGATAGAAGGTAAAGTCAACCCCGGCGGCTGCGTTCTGCTGGAAATTGGAAAAGGGCAGGGCCGGCCGACGGTCGATCTCCTGCGCCGCTATTTCCCTCATGCGCCTGTTGAGATCAAGCGCGATCTGGCGGGCATCGAGCGTGTTATCAAGATTACAATCCGTGGGGAAGGGGGCGGAATCAGGATTAATGATTAAGGAAGGGGAGAAGGAACGAGAGGGGATTTCGGTTTTTCCTTAACCTATTCCCATTTCCGCACATCTTCGATAATTTTGTGAGATTCGGGAATGGTGCCGGGCTCAACATACTGGACGCTGTCCGGCCGGATCCGGCAGAGACTCTGGATTTTATCACTGATCTCATCAGCCAGATGGTTCCGGTCTACCGGCTCATCTTTCAGCTCGATCTTAACATGCATTTCATCCCGGTCGTCGACTCGATCAACGACGATCTGGAATAGAGAAACCTGTTCAAAGCCGCTGAAAATCTGCTCCGCCTGCCGGGCGACAATAAACATGCCTCTCACCTTCACCGCATCCCCGGTCCGTCCCACGATGCCGGATATGCGATAAGAAGTTCTCCCACAGGTGCAGGGAGCGGTGATCAGGGACGACATGTCACCGGTACCGAAACGGATCAAGCCCCAGGTCCGGTTGTGGATAGGGGTAACTACTATCTCTCCAACCTGCCCCGGATCAAGCTGCTTGCCGGTAATAGGGTCCACAATCTCGACGATATAGTCTTCCATCAGATGCATACCGACTTTCTCGCTGCATTCATAGGCAATAGCTCCGCCCGGTTCAGTCACGGCATAAGCCTGGTAAGTAGAGATCTGATAGTTTTCTTCAAATACCTTTCGCAATGATTGGGGCAGCATTTCGCCGGTAAACCAGGCTTTTTTCAGAGCGAAGTCACGGTTTAATTCATATCCCATCTCTTCGATCTTTTTTATTACGGACATCAAAAAAGTCGGCGTACCAAGGAAACCGGTCACTTTGAGATCCAGCATGGCCTTGATCAGGATATCCGTATTACCGGTGCCCATCACCACTACCGTCGCGCCGACCTGCCTCAAACTCTCATGAAACAGCATCCCGGCGGGAGACATATGGTAGGTAAAAGTATTGACCACAATATCGCCCCGTCCGAACCCGGCGGCATGGAAAGAGCGGGCAAACCATTGAATGCCGGACGGTTGATACTCATAGATCGGTCCGGGAGACACGAATATTCTTTCAATTTCGTCTTCCGGAATGGTCAGCAATCCACCGAACGGGGGTTTAACCTTTTGCATTTCTATCAAGTCAGTTTTCCGGGTTATGGGCAGCTTGTCCAGGTCTTCCACCGTCAGGTCCGGTGACGGCTTCAAACCGACAAAATCCAAAAGATTGCGGGCAGCGCTGGAATGCAGGTAGGCATGTTCAACAGTCTCTATCAGCTTCTGTCGCTGATATTTCTCACGTTGATCAGGGTCAACAGTCTCCTGGGAGTCGAAATACCTGCCTTGCGCTATAGCCATCTTTTCCTTCTCCTGTAATGCTTGACTTCGCGGTAGCTCTTTTTGGTGCCCATGGCGGACAGTCCGATATAAAATTCCTTGACATCTTCATTATTTTTGAGAAATTCGGCTGTACCGTCAAGGACAACACGGCCATTTTCCATGACATAGCCGTATTGAGCAATACTCAAGGCAATACGCACATTTTGCTCCACCAGCAAAACTGAGGTCTTGCTTTCAGTATTGAATCGCTTAATTATATCATAAATCTCCTGGACCATAAGAGGAGCCAGGCCCAGAGACGGCTCATCCAGCATCATCAGATTAGGCCGGGCCATCATTGCCCGGCCTATGACCAGCATTTGCTGTTCGCCTCCGGAAAGATATCCGGCGATATTTTTGCGCAATTGCTTCAATCTGGGGAAATAGTTATAGACCATTTCCAGATCGGTTTTAACCGCCTGGCGGTCTTTCCGGGCATAGGCCCCAACACTGAGGTTTTCTTCTACAGTAAGATGTTCAAAAACCCGCCTTCCTTCCAGAGCCTGGATAATACCCAGCTTGCCTATCTCTTCGGCGTTTTTCTTATCAATGCGGGTCCCATTCCATTCAATACTGCCGTCGGTTACCTCACCTTCCTCAATATGCAGCAATCCGGAGACCGCCTTCAGGGTGGTGCTCTTTCCGGCGCCATTAGCGCCCAGCAAGGCCACAATCTGCCCGTCTTCCACGCCCAGAGATACTCCGTGCAGCACCCGGATGACATTAAGGTAGGTGACTTCTATATTGTTTAACTTCAACATAAAAACGTTCCATAACTAGCTTAATATAAATCGAAATCCAATGCAATAAAATGTACTCGTTCATATGATTAGTGACACCTTGCCTCCTTATTTCGAAGATTTTGGAGATTTTCCCAAGGAGTAAGGTAATTCAGGGCTTGATTAGGCCGATAGGTATTGCAAATCTTCTCCCATTCTA
>JAQULX010000110.1 GCA_028718465.1 Dehalococcoidales bacterium
CTTACCAGAGCAACAAAGCAGATCGCCGCAGGACAGTTGGGCCAAAAGATTACCATACAGACTGAAGATGAGGTAGGGCAGCTTGGCAATGCTTTCAACGAAATGTCATCAGGTTTGAAAAGCACCATGGAAGCAGTCTCGGCAGAAAAAGCCAAACTATCAACAGTCCTCAATAACATGGTCGATGGCGTAATATTAACTGATAAAGAGGGTATTATTTCGACTGCTAACCTGACCGCCGGCAGGTTGTTTGGATTTGAAGATAAGGATGTGTCTGGTAAACCTATAATCGAAGTGGTAAGCGAGCACGAAGTTGATGCAGTGTTAAAAAGGTCTTTACAGACCGGGAAAGAACAATCTGCTCAATTTGAGTCCAGTGTAACGAGACGTTTTTTAAGAGTAATTGCCGCGCCCGTTATTGATGGTAAGGCGAACGAAATATTATTTCTCTTTCAAGATCTTTCAGAATTGAGAAACCTGCAAACAATGCGTAAAGAATTAGTAGGTAACATATCTCATGAGTTAAGGACACCTATTACCGGCATCAAAGCCATGGTCGAGACCCTGCGTGACGGGGCGCTTGATGATAAAGAAGCCGCTAAGGACTTCTTAGCCCGGATCGAATCTGAGGTCGACCGGTTGGCGCAGACTGTTTCCGAATTAACTGAGCTCAGTCGTATCGAAACCGGTAAAGCAGAGTTGAAACTTGAACCTTTTGATCTCAATATCCTGGTCAACGATGTAATAGAGCAACTAAAACCTTTAGCAGAAAGGCAACAGGTGACCATATCCGCCAATCTGGCAAATAACCTGCCGGAAGTCCTGGCTGACCGGGATCGTATCAGGCAAACCACTATTAATCTGGTTCATAATGCCGTTAAGTTCAATAAAGTTGGTGGCAATGTGAAGCTGTCTACCAGGTTTGAGAATAATGCAGTCATCGTAGATATATCAGACACGGGTATCGGAATCTCAAAAGATGATTTACCTCATGTCTTTGAGCGATTTTATAAAGCCGATAAAGCCCGTTCAATAGGTGGTAGCGGCCTTGGGTTAGCTATTGCCAAGCACACTGTCCAGGCCCATAACGGCAGAATCTGGGTTGCCAGTGAACAGGGCAAGGGTTCCACATTTAGCTTCAGCCTACCTCTCAAATAAATTCTCACCTGAATAATTCCCCCGGTCCTAAAAGATTTAACCTAGTGTTAACAATGTGTTAAAACCCCGTTAAAGTTCCCCCTGTATTCTATTAATGAATGGGTATAAGCGTATCGAGATCATTAGAAGCAGGGGAGTCGATTAAAACCAGGACTTCGGTATCCGGTCTGTTCCGGAAGATAATCCGACTATTCCGCCTGATTTTACACAATTACCAGGCTATATGGAATAAAAAATGGCAGCAAGACCTTAGACTCCTGGAAACACTGGCAAGATGAATAAGTACAAATTTAAAGAAAGGATAACAGAAAATTGATTAAAGTTAAAAAATGGCCTCTACTTTCAGCAATTATAGTAATCATTCTATCTCTCATCGCAACAAGCTGTAGTAACACATCAAGCACAAGTCCGATAGGATCCGCTCTATCAGGGTCTTTTAAAATCATTGGCTCCAATACGATAACTCCACTGAGTTCTATATGGGCTGAAGACTTCATGAGACAAAATCAGCAAGTGAGCATATCAGTAAGCGGTCCGGGTTCCGGCGCAGGTATTGCCGCTCTTATTGACGGGACTACGGATATCTGCCAATCTTCCCGTCTGATAACTGCGAAGGAAATTGATCAAGCTAAGGCTAAGGGAGTAGATCCCTACGAGATTCAGGTGGCCAGTGATGCTCTTTCTGTAGTCATCCATCCGTCTAACCCGGCATCAGAATTGACCATGGCTCAGATCTCAGCAATCTATACAAACAAGATAACTAACTGGAAAGAGGTCGGCGGCGTTGATGCTCCGATTGTAGTCCTTTCCAGAGATACCAACTCAGGCACACATGTATTCTTCAAGGAACATGTAGTACAAATGGCAGGTCTTCCGACAGCAGATAAAACTTTGGAATACGGCTCAAATGTCTTGTTTCTACCGTCTACTGAAGAAGGTGTGACACAGGTCGCCGGCAATCCCAGAGCTATCTTCTATGCAGGTTTGGGTTATGTTAACAATACTGTAAAAACCGTAGCCGTTAAGAAAACTGCTGCCGATACCGCAGTAAAACCGAGCGTGGAAACTTCCCTGGATGGCACGTATCCTGTTTCACGACCACTGGTGTACTACACCAACCAGGCACCAGCGGGTATTATCAAAGCCTACATCGATTACTGTCTATCGGACGCCGGTCAACAGGAAGTGCTGGATGCCGGTTTCATTCCACTGGCCAAATAAAGGTACTTCGAAGGGATAGCGACTAGATAATGACGGCAATGGAACAAGGAACTATAAATACCATGACGAAGGTATCTTTCGATACCCTCAGACGGCGATTTCGGCCTGGTGAACGAATTATAGAAAGCGGCATCTTTCTCGCCGGGCTGTTATCGATCGCCATCCTTCTCGGCATTATTGCCATTCTATTCAAAGAGGGGTTACCTCTATTTACTTATACTCCTCCCTGGGAATTTTTATTCGGGACCAGGTGGTATCCGGTGTCTGATCCGCCCACCTTCGGCATTTTACCTTTCTATGTATCTACATTGATGATTACATTGATCGCGACGGCAATATCTGTACCTATCGGAGTCGCGTGTGCAGTTTATCTTTCAGAGATAGCTTCACCAAAAATGAGTGATGTCGTCAAACCCATAATTGAGATAATGGCGGGATTGCCTTCGGTGATGATGGGTTTTATCGGGCTGGCATTACTTTCTCCTTTGGTTCAAAGCTTGTTTAACCTGAACACCGGGCTAAGCGGATTGACCGCCGCAATAATGCTCTCTCTAATGAGTCTCCCAATAATTGTTAGTGTCTCGGAAGACGCTTTAAACGCAGTACCAAAAGAGTTCAAAGAAGCTTCGTACGGCCTGGGGGCTACAAAATGGGAAACCATACAACACGTGTGCATACCATCTGCTCTCTCTGGAATTGCCACTGCCATCATGTTGGGAGTAGGGCGAGCCATCGGTGAGACGATGACAGTATTGATGGTAGCGGGAGGAGCCCTGGCAGTACCAGTTTCACCAACTGACCCAATGACAACCATGACATCTGTGATCGCTTCCGGAATAGGCAATGCGGCCCGTGGTGGACTGCAGTATCAGGCACTATTTGCAGTTGGTCTTATCCTGTTCATTTTGACTCTGGCTGTTAACTGGATTGCCGAGAAGGTGTTGGAACGACAAAAAAGGAAGTTCGCGAGGTAGTGTATTGATAACAAGAAAAACCAGTTTATCACGCCAGATAGCACAACGCACTGCCTTTATATTTCTTGGAGTGGCTGCGGCCATAACAGTTGCTCCTGTCTTGTTTATTGTCCTGTACACTGTCTTCAAGGGCGGTGGCGCTATCAACTGGGACTTCATAACACAGTTTCCCTCGCAAGCAGGTAAAGCGGGAGGTATATTACCGGCAATTGTCGGTACTTTCTATCTAATGCTCGGCACACTGGTATTTGCCCTTCCAACAGGAGTTTTAGCGGGAATATATCTGACCGAATACGCACGGAACAACTGGCTGACCCGTCTGATCAATTTAGCTATTGTTAATCTTTCAGGTGTACCCAGTATCGTTTTCGGCCTGTTTGGTTTGAGTGTATTTACACTGGCCTTTCATTTCGGTTTATCTTTGCTCGCTGCGAGTCTAACCTTAGCCTGTCAAGCACTGGCAATGGTTATTACTACCTCAAGGGAGGCCATCTTAGCCGTACCGGGAGAATACAGGGAAGGTAGCCTGGCTATCGGCTCAACCAAATGGCAGACTGTAAAGCATATAGTTCTGCCTCAAGCCTTCCCCGGGATTATTACCGGAGCGGTTCTTGCAATCAGCCGGGCAGCCGGGGAAACTGCGCCGATACTTGTAGTGGGAGCAGCTTTCCTTATGCCCAGACTTCCGCAATCTCCTTTTGACCAGTTTATGGCATTGCCCTACCATCTCTACACCGTAGCTGCTCATATTCCCAATATGCCAAAGGACATTATCTGGGGAGTTGCTCTGATTCTCCTGATTGTAGTGCTTTCATTCGATGTTCTGGCGGCGGTAATAAGGATAAAAACCAGGCAAAGGAAATAAAAATGGATATTAACCTTTTAGTGAATAACAACGATACCAGGTCTTCCGAAACATGCTTCACGAAATTGAGAACGGAGAACGCAAACCTGTACTACGGGTCTTTCCAGGCACTGAGAAATATAACCCTGGATATCCCATCCTGTAGTATCACAGCTATTATTGGACCTTCGGGATGCGGAAAATCCTCTTTGCTGCGTCTTTTTAATCGCATGAATGACCTTATTCCGGGAAGCCGCGTTGAAGGCCTGGTGGAACTTGACGGTGTGAATATTTACGATCCAAAAGTTGATGTGGTCGAGCTTAGAAAAAAAGTAGGCATGGTTTTTCAGAAGCCCAACCCCTTTCCTATGTCAGTCTTCGAGAATATCGCCTATGGGCCAAGACGACACGGTACTAATAATCGTGCTGAATTGGGAGACATAGTCGAAAAAAGCCTTCGGCGCGCCGCACTTTGGGCTGAAGTCAAGGACAAGCTGGACCAGTCGGGATTGGCATTATCAGGAGGGCAGCAGCAAAGGTTGTGCATAGCCAGAGTATTAGCAGTTGAGCCCGAGGTTATCCTGATGGATGAACCGTGTAGCGCCCTCGACCCGGTAGCTACTCTTAAAATAGAGGATTTGATGAGAAATCTGGCTCAGGAGTATACCATTGTTATTGTTACGCATAATATGCAACAAGCAGCTCGTGCATCGGATATGGCTGCTTTCATGATGATGGAAGAAGATCGAGCAGGGTCGCTGGTAGAGTATGGCCTTACCTCTAAGCTGTTCACCAACCCTAAGGACAAACGCACTGAGGACTATATCACCGGCAGGTTCGGATAATTGTATAAGGAGAAAGCTGATGGAAATCAGGACAACCTATCATAAGAAATTGCGGGAAATTCAGGATGATATTCTGGTAATGGGCAGTATGGCTGGCAAAGCTATACTTGGCTCGGTTAATTCACTAAAAAACAGAGACCTGGAACTGGCTCATCAGATAATTACAGATGACCAAAAAATCAACAATCAAAGATTTGCAATTGAAGAAAAGTGTATTGAGCTCATCGCAACTCAGCAGCCGATGGCTGGAGATCTTCGTGTTATCGTAGCGATCCTCAATATTACTACAGAAATAGAACGGATTGGCGACTATGCCATGGGGATTTCGCGAATTACGCTAATGCTTGGCGATGAACCTCCCCTGAAACCTTTAATCGACATTCCTCGAATGGCCGAACTTACCTCTGATATGCTTCGTCGCAGCCTGGATGCTTTTGTAAAACGAGATGCTGAAGCGGCCAGGAAAATAATCACTGAAGACGATACGATTGATAATCTTTACGACCAGGTATTCAGAGAACTGCTCGTGTTTATGGCAGAAGATCCAAAGACAATTACCAGAGCGACCCGGCTTATGTGGGCATCCCATAATCTCGAACGCGCCGCTGATAGAGTCACTAATATCTGCGAACGCATAGTGTTTATCGTGACTGGCAAAATGGAAGAGATAGGGGCTTCGAAGTATTAAGTTCCACTACCGGACACAACCCCGGGAAGAATATCAGGATCACACCTTAACCTGGAGTGATTTCTGTCCAGCCAATGAGGGCTGACTCATACATTAGATACTTCGCTGCAAATTATTGTTGGATATAATTAGTAATAGATGGGGCAAAGTAATAGCTCTCGTCCGGCAAGTTTAAGAATAATGCTTTAAATCAAGAAACAATAATAAACGTAAATAAAGCCCAGTTTAAGCCTTGCTTGCCGGTAATGGTAGAGGTTTTTCTTTGGGCTTTTTTATTTTGATTGTAGTGGGGTGAAAATGGAAATGAAGCTGGTGCCTCAAACTACCAAACGGGTGCAAAGACATACCAAAAGTGAAATCAACGAGAAAATCAAACAACAGACAATTTCCTGCATAGAAAAGTATAAAGGAGCCAGTTATGAGGTCCTGACCCAAAGGCTGGAGGAACTCAACAGCGAATGGAACACAGAGAGAGTATTAGAAACTAACGCAGCGACCTTAATAACCACCAGTTTGGTTCTTGGTCTTGCCAGGAAGAAACCCGGTTGGTTCACATTAACCGGAATTGTCGGTTTTTTCCTGCTGCAACATGCCATCCAGGGCTGGTGCCCGCCCCTCGAAGCTATCCGAAGATTGGGTATAAGAACTCCCGAAGAGATACATAATGAGATCACAGCAATTAAATATTTGAGAGGTGATTTCTCTGTGCAAACGGATGACCCTGAGGAAATTTTAAAAATGGCGAAAAAGCAATAATACTGCATAGCCGGTAAAATCAACAGAACCAGTCAGGTTATTGCCTGTCGGGGGTGATTCATGGAGACCAAACTTCCGATAGATTTACTTCACTGGATACTTGCCTTCCTTATTCTTTTGGTTCTGCTGATACTTCTGGTGGGGTTAAGATGGAAAGCACACGAAGCGGGTACAGTGGGTATCTTTATTGCCTGGCTTTTTACCCGTATGAAAGGCATCGCGAGTACCTGGACTCTGGTTCTTATCATCTTTCTAATTCACAGCGGCGGTCAATCCTGGTGCCGGTTAACCCGGTTATTTCTACTTTCATTGCTGCAACGGTTGCTTTAGCAATATCGGAAAACGAGGCACAAAAGTAGTGAAATCGAAAGTTTTTGAAATTTGGTTCCGGTTCATTTCCAGCTTATGGTTTATTCCGGCTATAATGGTCATCTCGGCCATTATTCTATGGTACGTCATGAGTCTGGTCGATGCGACCCTTGATGAATGGAATATCTCTTTATGGTGGGTCTATTCCGGTGGATTGGAAGGCGCTCGCTCAATATTCTCTACCATAGCAAGCTCAATTATTACTGTAGCCGGCGTTGTCTTTTCTATTACCATCGTAGTGCTCTCACAATCCGCCGGACAGTATGGGCCCCAGTTAGTCAGAAGCTTCATGCAGGATAGAAGCACCCAGATAGCATTGGGCACTTTCGTGGCTACATTCATTTACAGCCTGCTGACCCTGGGAACACTTCGGGGAATAAGCGGGGATTCACCACCGCAAGCTGGAACGACGCTGGCATTACTGCTGGCTTTAGCCAGTATCGGCGTTTTGATTCAATTCATTCATAACATGGCCAGGTCTATTCAGTCAAACAGGATTATCGCGCGAGTGGCAAAAGAAATGAACGGTTCCATCAACCGTGTTTTTCCTGCAGGCTCGGAACATAACACTGCCGACCAACTGAAAAACAATGAAACTCCCATTCCGGACACCTTCGATGCCACGGCACGGCCCATTTTTTCTTCCCAGAGCGGCTTTATTCAGGCTATTGATCTTGATAAGCTAATGCGAGTTGCTGAAAAAAAGGACCTCATTTTCAAGATCCAGTTTAATCCGGGACAATTTGTACCGTGGAAAGGCAGGTTGGTTAGCGCGTGGCCTGCCGAACACGTGGGTGAAAAACTTGCTGAAAGTATTCAAAAAGCCTTTACCATCGGAGATGAAAGGACAACGGAGCAGGATGTAGAGTTCTCGATTGAGCGTCTGGCGATGATAGCGGTACGCGCCCTTTCACCGGGTATTAACGATCCTTATACAGCTATTATTTGCATCAAATGGCTTGGAGTTATGCTTTCCCAATTAGCCGAGCATAGTTCTCTTCCCTCTTACCATTATGATAAAAACGCAAAATTGAGGATTGTTACAAATCCGGTGTTGTTCTCAGCATTCGCTGACGCGGCTTTCAATGAGATAAGATATTCGGCTTCCAGCCCGGTAATATTCATTCAGCTTTTAGATGTAATCGACCTGGTTTCGAACATTATCAAGACCCCGCAAGGACATGACATACTCAGCAAGCACGCCCGGGATATTGATTATGAGAGCCGCCAGAAGCTGACCG